>NZ_JAQECM010000016.1:34137-38849 GCF_027669965.1 Candidatus Collinsella stercoripullorum
CTGCGCCCTTTCCCGGTGCGAGCCCTGATCGCCGCGCGGTCCGATCGCGCCTTCGGCGCTCAGAGGACCGCGATGGGACGGGGGCCTCCCTTGTCTCCGCCCTCGGCTCCGCGGCGGGGGATTCGAGCCGGGGTGCGCCCTTTCCCGGTGCGGGCCCTGATCGCCGTGCGAACAGGCACCCGAAGAGGGCATCGAGGGCGCAGGGTACCGATTCCTCCACCGAGAAGGTGCCGATCTTGCCGTAGAGGCGCTACTTGCTCAGGATCGCGAGGAGGGCGTCTGCGGTGTCCCGCAGGCAGCTGCTTCCCTCGCCCGCGATCGAGACGAAACGGGCCCCGCACCTCCGGAGCCGGGGGACGCGCTTCATCGCCGCGCGGTGGCGCACTCTCCGGGCAGGAGACCATGACGGCGCGGTCAGTCGGACCCATCTGCCGCGTGGACGGGCCGAACTCGGCTTGCGGCACCTGGACGGCGCCGATGCCGACGAGCATGAGCTTGTGCGGGGACAGCGAGAGCGGCAGCGCGTCCGCGCTCGCGCCGAACAGCACGGCACGGTCCGCCCGGGCGAGCCGCCGGGGATCTGCGACGCCGGCACCCCCGTCCCCTGCGGTCCCCTGAGCGCCGCAGGAGCGATCGGGCCGCAGGGGACGGGGGCGCCGGCGGGAGTTGGAGGTCCCCTGAGCGCCGAAGGCACGATCGGATCGCAGAGGACGGGTGTGCCGGCGGGGCTTGCGGCGGGTATTTTGTGCGCCGGCGAGGATGGGTCGGTAAACGGGCGGCCCGCGGCAGCGCGATTCGGTACACTTATGAGCCTGTTCCCAAGCTGTTGGATGGGGGAGGCATGCTCAGATTCGACAACTACGTGCGCCCGGTCAACACGGCCGAGGCGCTCGAGGTCCTGCGGTACCGAAGGGGCGCGAAGGTCGTGGGCGGCGGCATGTGGATGCGCCTGTCCTCGCGGACGGTTCCCTGCGTCGTCGACCTCTCCGACTGCGGGCTCGGCTCCATCGCCGAGACCGACGACGCGTTCGAGATCGGCGCCATGGCGTCCCTGCGCGACCTCGAGACCCATCGCGCCCTCAACGAGGCGACCGGCGGGATCCTCGAGCGGGCGGTCCGCGACATCGTGGGGTCCCAGTTCCGCGAGCTCGCGACCGTGGGCGGCAGCGTCTACGGCCGCTTCGGCTTCTCCGATGTGCTGTGCGCGCTGCTCGCGCTCGATGCGGACGTCGTGCTGACCGGCGCGGGGCGCATGCCGCTCGCGCGCTTCTGCGAGCAGGGCTACGAGAAGGACATCCTTGAGCGCGTCGTCGTCGCCAAGCGGGATTACCGCGCCGCATACGCCTGCATGCGCCGCGCGGCGACCGACCTCCCCACCCTGAACGTCGCCGCGGCGTACTGGAACGGGGACTGGCACGTCGCCGTGGGCGCCCGCCCCGCGCGCGCCCGGCTCCTGCTCGGTTCCGAGCTGGGGCTGTTCGGCCCCGAGCCCTCCGCGGCCAAGCTCCTGAACGCCGCGCGCGTCCTGCGCGGGCTGACCTTCAGCTCCAATATGTGGGGTTCGGCGCGCTACCGCCGCCATCTGGCGGGCGCGCTCGGCATCCGCGCCGTCTGCGAGGCGGCGGGCATGCCCGTCCCCGAAGCCTGCGCCCCGGCGCTCGCCCCCGCCGACGAGGAGGTTTCCGCATGAGCGCATCGACCCTGGATGTCAAGGTGACGCTGAACGGCAGGAAGGTCGCGGCGCGCGTCCCCGCCGACCAGCCGCTGTACGACTTCGTGCGCGCGCACGGCTGCAAGTCGGTGAAGTGCGCCTGCGAGACCACCAACTGCGGCCTGTGCACGGTGTGGCTGGACGGCCGCGCGGTGCTCTCGTGCGCCGTCCCCATGGCGCGCGCCGACGGCCATGCCATCACGACGCTCGAGGGCCTGCGCGAGCAGTCCGCGGACTTCGCCCGGTGCATGGCCGAGGAGGGCGCCGAGCAGTGCGGCTTCTGCTCGCCCGGCCTCATCATGAACGTCCTCGCATACGAGCGCGAGGTCGTGGCGTCGGGCGCCATGCCCTCCGACGAGGAGCTCGACCGGCGCCTGTCCGGCAACCTCTGCCGCTGCTCGGGCTACATGGGCCAGCGCCGCGCCCTCAAGCGCTACCTCGCCGCGCGCCTCGAGGCCGCGGCCCGCCCCGACGCCGCGAAGGAGGCGTGAGCGATGAGCATGATCGTCACCGCACCCGGTTCCCGCGAGGGCCTCGCCCAGGTCGGCGCCCCCGCCGTCAAGAAGGACGCCGCGGCCCTGCTCGAGGGCAAGCCGGTCTTCACCGACGACCTCGCCCCGGCGGACGCCCTCGTCGTCAAGATCCTCCACAGCCCGCACGCCTTCGCGAAGATCCGCTCCATCGACACCTCGCGCGCCCTCAAGGTGCCCGGGGTCGTCGCGGTCTACACCTATCGCGACGTGCCGAGGCGGCGCTTCACCCTCGCCGGCCAGTCCTACCCCGAGGCGAGCCCCTACGACCGCCTGATCCTGGACGAGGTCGTGCGCTACGTGGGCGACGAGGTCGCCATCGTCGCCGCCGAGGACGCCGACGCCGCCGACCGCGCGCTGCGCCTGATCAGGGTCGACTACGAGCTCATGGAGCCGGTGCTCGATTTCACGGAGGCCATCGACAACCCGAGCGTCATCCACGCGGAGGACGACTACCACGTGAACGGCGCCTGGATCCGGAACGACCGCATGCGCAACATCGTCTCCTCGGGCCTGTCCGAGCACGGCGACCTCGATGCCGCCTTCGCCGCGTCCGACGTCGTCCTCGAGCGCACCTACCATACCCTCGCCGACGCGCAGGCCATGATGGAGACCTTCCGCGCCTTCACCGAGATCGACGCCTACGGCCGCCTCACGGTGACCTCCTCCACGCAGGTGCCCTTCCACGTGCGGCGCATGGTCGCCGGCGCCCTCGACATCCCGCAGGCGCGGGTGCGCGTGGTGAAGCCCCGCATCGGCGGCGGCTTCGGCGCCAAGCAGTCGGGCTGCGTGGAGATCTTCACCGCGTTCGTCACCGTCATGACCGGGCGCCCCAGCAAGATCGTCTACACGCGCGAGGAGACGCTCACCGCGTCCAACTCGCGCCACGAGATGCAGATGCGCGTGCGCATCGGCGCCCGCCGCGACGGCACGATCCTGGCGCTCGACCTCCATACCCTGTCCAACCAGGGCGCCTACGGCGAGCACGGCCCCACCACGGTGGGCCTGTCCGGCCACAAGAGCCTGCCGCTGTACAACCGCGTGCTCGCGAGCCGCTTCTCCTTCGACGTCGTCTACACCAACACCATGCCGGCCGGCGCCTACCGCGGCTACGGCGCCACGCAGGGCCTCTTCGCGGTCGAGAGCGCCGTCAACGAGCTCGCCGACAAGCTCCGCATGGACCCCTGCGAGATCCGCCTCAAGAACCTCGTGCGCGAGGGCGAGGTCATGCCGCAGTACTACGACAACACGCTGTACTCCTGCAGCGCGGCGACCTGCCTCACCCGCGCCATGGAGATGATCGGTTGGGAGGGCAAGGAGCTGCGCCGCGACATGGGGGACCGCGTGCGCGGCCTGGGCGTCGCCCTGTCCATGCAGGGCTCCGCCATCGCCGGCATCGACATCGCCTCGGTCGACCTGCGCCTCGAGGAGTCGGGCTTCTACACGCTGTCCATCGGCGCCACGGACATGGGCACGGGCTGCGACACCGTCCTCGCCCAGTTCGCCGCCGAGGCGCTCGGCTGCGACCTCGACCGCATCGTGGTGCACGGGGTGGACACCGACGTGTCCCCCTTCGACACCGGCTCCTATGCGAGTGCGAGCACCTACCTCACCGGCATGGCCGTGGTGAAGGCCGCCGAGCAGCTCATCGCCCGGCTGCGCGCGGAGGCGGCGCGCCTTCTGGGCGCCGATGCGCGAGACGTCTCCTTCGAGGGCGTCGTCCTGCGCGCCTACCCGGCGGGGGTGCTGGGCGACGACGGGGCGCTGCCGCCCGAGTTCTCCGCCATCGACGACGACGTCGAGGCCATCGCGCGGCCCTACCGCCTGGTGCGCGTCGCGCCCGAGGCCGAGCCGGTGGGGGAGATCTCCCTGCGCGAGCTCGCCGACAGGCTCGTCGCCGGCGGGGACGGCGACTGCCTGACCGCCCATGCGGCAGCGAGCTCGCCCACGAGCCCCCCGCCGTTCATGAGCGGCATCGCCGAGGTCGACGTCGACAAGGCGACCGGCGAGGTGACCGTGGTGGACTACGTGAGCGTGGTCGACTGCGGCACGGTGGTCAACGCGAACCTTGCGCGCGTGCAGGCCGAGGGCGGCATCGCCCAGGGGATCGGCATGGCGCTCACCGAGAACGTGCAGTACGACGGGCGCGGCCGCATGCGCACGCGCTCGTTCATGACCTACAAGGTGCCCACCCGGCTCGACATCCCGCAGGTGCGCGTGGAGTTCGCCCCGAGCTACGAGCCCACGGGCCCGTTCGGCGCGAAGTCCATCGGCGAGGTCGTCATCAACACCCCGTCGCCGGCCATCGCGAGCGCGGTGGCGCACGCCACGGGCAACTACGTGCGCACCCTGCCGATCACGCCCGAGAAGGCCCTCTACGGCGAGTGACCTCCGTGCAGGGGCGGCCGCATCGGCGTCCCGGCCCGCGCCCGGCGGCCGCATCGCCGGGTGCGGCGGCCCTGCGCGCGGCG
>NZ_JAQECM010000017.1:0-38284 GCF_027669965.1 Candidatus Collinsella stercoripullorum
CCCGACCGGCCCCGCCCCGGCCGCGCCCGCCCGTTAGCCGCCGGGCGCCCCCGCGCCCGCCCGACCGCCCGAGGCGGCGGCCGACCCATCCCACCTCCGGCCCGGACCGGGCCGGACGACCTGAAGAAGGAGTACCGATATGGACGCCATCCTGGATATCCTCGAGGACCTCAAGCCCGGCGAGGACTACCGCTCCCGCACCGACCTGGTCGATGCGCGCGTGCTCGACTCGCTCACCATCCTCGCGCTCGTATCCGAGCTCGAGGAGACCTTCGACATCGCCATCCCCGCGGTGGAGATCGTCGCGGAGAACTTCAACTCGCTCGAGGGCATGTGGGCGATGGTCTGCCGCCTGCAGGAGGAGTCGTTCTAGGGAGGGCCCGACGGCCCTCCCGTGCCGGCGCCTCCCGGGGAGGGGCGCACCCGCCGGGCGGGTCGGCCCCCGTGTTTTCGCAACCGCACGTCAACGGATAGATTGCCATGGATTCCTACTTCTCCGTGATCTGCCTCGGGCTGTTCGTGCCCGTGACGGTGATCGTCTACCAGATCGCGCCCCGCCGGGCGCGCCCCTTCGTCCTGCTCGCGGCGAGCTACCTGTTCTTCTGGAGCCTGAGCGGCGCGCTGCTGGCCTTCCTGCTGCTCTCCACCGTGAGCGTCTGGGCGGTCGGCCTGGCGCTCGGCGCGCTGCTCGACGTCCGCGACCGGGAGCTGGCCGCCCCCGGGGCGGACCGGCGCTCGGTGCGCCGCCTGTGCCGCCGCCGCATGCGCACCGCCCTCGCGATCGGGCTCGCGGTGAACCTCGGGGTCCTCGCCGCCCTCAAGTACCTGCCGTTCTTCTCCCGTCTCGCCGCCCCGCTCCTCGCCTGCCTGGGAATCGGGGCGCCCACGGGGGGATTGGGGATCGGCATCCCCATCGGCATCTCGTTCTACACCCTGTCGGCCGTCTCCTACCTGGTCGACGTCTACCGCGAGCAGGTGCCGGCGGAGCGCCGGCCGCTGCGGCTCGCGCTGTTCCTCGCCTTCTTCCCGCAGATCATGGAGGGCCCCATCTGCCGTTTCGGGCAGACCGCGGACGCCCTGTGGGCGGGGCGCCCCGTCACGCCCTCCGGCCTCTACGCGGGCTCGGTGCGCATCCTGTGGGGCATCGCCAAGAAGATGATCGTGGCGGACCGCGTGAACATCCTGGTCAAGACCGTGTTCGCGAACCACGGGTCCTACGACGGCGGCGTGATCGCGCTCGCCGCGGTGCTCTACACCGTGCAGCTGTACTGCGATTTCTCCGGCACGATGGACTTCGCGGTGGGCATGGGGCGCATCTTCGGGGTGAGCATGCCGGAGAACTTCAGGCAGCCGTTCGCCTCGCGCACCGCGGCGGAGTTCTGGCAGCGCTGGCATGTCACGCTCGGCACCTGGCTGCGCGATTACGTGTTCTACCCGGTCTCGCTCTCGCGCCCCGCCAAGCGGCTGACGACGCGGGCGCGCCGCCTGCTCGGCAACCGCATGGGCCCGCTGGCGGCGAGCGCCGTCCCGCTCGCCTGCGTCTGGTTCCTGAACGGCCTGTGGCACGGGGCGGGCGGGCAGTACCTGCTGTTCGGCCTGTACTACTTCGTCATCATCTGGCTCGGCGGCATGGCGGGCCCGGTCTCCGCGCGGCTCTGCGCCCTGGCGGGCATCGACCGCGACGGCCACGCCTGGCACGCCTGGCAGCGCGTCCGCACCCTCGCGGTGGTGTTCGCGGGCGAGCTCGTCTTCCGCTCAGCCGGCGCCCATGACGCCCTGGCGATGCTGGGTGGGCTTCTCGAGCGCTTCTCCCTCGCGTCGTTCTTCGACGGGACGGTGCTCTCGCTGGGCATGGACGCGGCGGATTTCGGCGCGGTCGCGGCGGCCGTGGCGGCGCTCGCGGTCGTCGGGCACCTGCGCGAGCGCGGCGTCCACCTCCTGGACGGCGTGCGCCGGGCGCCGGCGGTCCCACGCACGGCGGCGGTGTTCGCCCTCGTCCTCGCCATCATCGTGTTCGGGGCGTACGGGCCGTCCTACATCCCCGTCGACCCGATGTACGCCCAGTTCTGACCCCTTCGCGGCCCGTGCCCGGCACGCGCGGCGCCACGGCGGCACCCGGGGAGCCCGCCTCCCCGAAGAGCCCTTCCCCCCCCACCGGGGCGCATCCGAAACGCGGACTTGCTCCAACCCCTTCCGCATCCCGGACGGGTGGGGCGGGCTCCCCGGGTGCCGCCGTATCCCGCCGAGCGCGGGGCCGATGATCGGGGCGGCCGTCCGGGAGCTTCCCGGCGTCCGCCGCCGTACGGTCGCCCGTCGCGGCCGCCAGCAAGCCGCGGCCGCCCGGCGCCCGCCCTCAGACCTCGCCGCCGCATCCTGCCGCACCTCCCAGAAAGGAGAGACCCCCCATGAACCGCTTCTCCCGCCCGGTGCGGCGCATCCTCGCCTCCCTGGCCGTCGCGGTGTCGGCGGTCGCCGTGCTCGCCGCCGCGTCCCATGTGGTGATGCCCAAGAACAACCAGGCGGAGTTCGGCCAGATCGACGCTTCCGCCAACGGGGTGATGGGCGAGCCCGCGAACAGCATCGACGTCCTGTTCCTCGGGGACTCCGAGGCGTTCAGCTCCTTCTCGCCCCTGCAGATGTGGGATGAGCACGGCATCGCCTCGTACGTGTGCGCGACGAGCGCCCAGCGGCTGTGCTACACGCGCACCCTGCTGCTCCGCGCGCTCGAGAACCAGTCCCCGCGCACGGTCGTGCTCGAGACGAACTGCATCTTCGCCTCCTTCGGCCCCGCCGCGGCGGTCAAGCGCACGGCCCAGGACATCTTCCCGGTGTTCGAGTACCACGACCGGTGGAAGAGCCTGCGGCCCGAGGACTTCCTGGGGACCGTGCGCCATACCTGGACCGACGAGCTGAAGGGCTTCCGCCTGCGCAAGCCCAGAAAGGTCGTCGCCGCCGACGCGACCGGGCATATGGCCCCGAGCGACGCCGTGGCGGACCTGCCCGCGCTGAACCGCCTGTACCTGGAGGACATCGCGCGGATCTGCCGCGAGCACGGGGCCCGGCTGGTGCTCGTGTCCGTCCCCAGCACGAAGAACTGGGGCACGGCGCGGCACAACCGCATGGTCCAGGTCGCCTCCGAGCTCGGGGTCGACTACCACGACCTCAACACGGGCGACGAGCTGGTCGCGGTCGACTGGTCCCAGGACACCTACGACGGGGGCGACCACCTGAACCTCGCCGGGGCGCAGAAGGCGTCCGCGGCGGTGGGGAGGATGCTCTCCGAGCGCTACGCCGCGCCCGATCGGCGCGGCGACGAGGCCTACGCCTCGTGGGACGACGCGCTCGCCCGCTATCGGGAGCGCCTCGCCGCCCTGTGAGCGCCCCGCTCCCCGCATCTGCCGTCTGAACATGTATAGTAGTGGTTCGGACAGACAGGAGAGGAGGGGCGATGGCCGCATGGGATGACGGCGACGGCCGCCGCGACGGGGGCGCGGAGGCGTCCTTCGCGGCGTTTCTCGCCGCGTACAACGACATCAACGCGATGTACGACGCGTTCGCGCGCCGCAGCGGCGTCTCGGTGACGGAGTTCTGGGCCCTGCTGTACGTGTCGGAGGGCGTGACCGAGCAGCACGAGCTCGCGCGCACGCTCTCGCTCAGCAGGCAGACGGTCAACTCGGCGATCTCGAAGCTCGTCGAGCGCGGCTACGTCGAGCTCTTCCCGGACGCCACCGACCGGCGCGTCAAGCACGTGCGCCTCACGCCGGCGGGCGAGGCGTTCGCCGGCGAGCACATCGGCGCGCTGCATGGGCTCGAGGAGCGCCTGTGGAGCGGGTTCGATGAGTACGACCGCAACGAGCTCGGCGCGCTGCTGGCGGAGTTCCGCGATGCGATGCGCGTGGCCCTCTCCTCGGTATGGGACGACGACCCGCCCCCGCTCCACCGTTCGGCCCGCAGCCGCCGCAGGTAGGCGTCCGGGCATGGGTTCGTCCGGGACGGGTTCGTTTCAACCCATTTCCGCGTCCGAGGGATGTGGGCGCCTCAGACGTCCCGCGCCCGCCCCGCCGCCCCGGACGCCCCGCGCCCGCCGGCCGCGCCGCGTCGCATGGCGCGGAATCTTCACACGTTGTAACTTAGCCATTTACAACTGAGGGCGGAAACGGGTAAGCTTCGTGGTACATCGAGCGTCCGTATCATGTGGAGGAGGGCCCATGCAGATCTCGACCCGGTTTTCCATCGCCGTGCACACGCTGCTGTGCATCGCGTACTTCTCGCCGGAGACCAAGGTGACCTCGGCGTTCGTCGCCGCGAGCGTGAACGCCAACCCGGTGGTGATCCGCCGTGCGTTCGGCCAGCTCAAGGACGGCGGGCTCATCAAGGTCGAGAAGGGCGTGGGCGGCGCCTCGCTCGCACGTCCCGCGCAGGAGGTGACGCTGCTCGACGTGTTCCGTGCGACGGAGAGCGTCGAGGGCGACCTGTTCGGTTTCCATGCCCATCCCAACGAGGACTGCCCGGTCGGCCGCAACGTGCACGTGGTGCTCGACGAGGAGCTGGCCGCGGCGCAGGCCGCGCTGGAGGACCGGCTCGCGCAGACGACCCTCGCGGACCTGCTCGACCGCCTCGCCGACTGCCGAGCGCGCGAGGATGCGGAGGCGCCGTCGGGCGCGTAGGAAGTCGGGTCAGATACGCTCCCTAGCCGAGTCGTCGGTCGGGCGCGGCCTCACGGGCGAACCGCTTCGTGGCCGTCCCTCGCCTGGGCCGTCGGGCCAGGCGCGCTCCCATGCCGAGCCGCCGGTCGGGCGCGGCCGCCTCGACCGCACGCCGCCGAGACCATGAATCGAACCCGGGCACCTTTTCGTGCCCTCTTCCGGGCGGCCCGGGGCCGTCCTAGGGTGGTGCTGTGCGAAGACCCCGAACCGAGTCGGATGCAGGAGGAGACGACATGCTGAACGGGACGTTGCGATTGGTGGGGGCGCCGAAGCGCGCGAGCTGGGACAATCGGATCGAGCGGCTCGCCCGGGCGCTCGAGGAGAGCGACGCGGTGGTGATCGGCGCCGGTGCGGGGCTGTCGACCTCGGCGGGCCTCACCTACACCGGGGAGCGGTTCCAGCGCTGGTTCGGCGACTTCATCGACCGCTACGGGTTCACCGATATGTACTCGGGCGGCTTCCATCCCTTCTGCAGCTTCGAGGAGCACTGGGCCTACTGGAGCCGCTACATCTACTGCAACCGCTATGTGAAGGCGCCGGGGAGCGCCTACGACGACCTGCTCGCGCTCGTGCGCGACCGGGACTGCTTCGTGCTCACCACCAACGTGGACCACCAGTTCCAGCTCGCGGGCTTCGACATCCGTCGCCTGTTCTACACACAGGGGGACTACGGCCTGCTCCAGTGCAGCGTCCCCTGCCATGGCCGCACCTACGACAACGAGGGGACGGTTCGCGCGATGCTCGCGGCCCAGGGGTACGTCGAGGATGGTGTGGGAGGCCTCCATCTTCCCGAGGGCGTCCGCCCGCGCATGGAGGTCCCATCGGACCTGGTGCCCCGCTGCCCGGTCTGCGGTAAGCCCGTGGCCATGAACCTGCGGTCGGACGACACCTTCGTGGAGGACGAGGGGTGGTATCGCGCCGCTGGGCGATGGGCGGACTTCCAGCGCCGCCACGAGCGGATGCGCGTGCTCTACCTCGAGCTCGGGGTGGGTTACAACACGCCGGTCATCATCAAGTTCCCGTTCTGGCGCGCGGTGGCTGGCAATCCGCGGGCGACCTACGCCTGCCTCAACCTGGGCGAGGCCGTCGCGCCGGCGGATATCGAGCGCCAGTCGATCCTCATCGACGGGGACATCTCGGCCGCCCTCGCCGCCCTGCGCGGCAGGTAGGATGCGCCCGCGTGTCATCCGTCACGCCACCCCCGCCCTCTCTCGGATCCACAATGTAACTAGCTAAGTTACAACATGGAGGAACGATGGAGGATCGGACGTCTCTATTGTAACGATTGACATTACAACCGATATGCGGTGTACTGGATGCCGTTATAAGATGTAATGATTAGTGTTACATCAAAGGGAGGCGGACAGCCTCTGGACACGAGAAGGGAAGCAACCATGAAGATCGCAGTCGTATGCGCCAACGGCAAGGCCGGCAAGCTCATCGTGAAGGAGGCCGTCGACCGCGGCCACGACGTGACCGCGGTGGTGCGCGGCGAGAACCAGACGGTGGCTCAGCATACGCTGGTCAAGGACCTGTTCGACCTCACCTCGGAGGATCTCGCCGGCTTCGACGCCGTCGTCGACGCCTTCGGCGCCTGGACGCCCGAGACCCTGTCCGAGCACAGCACCTCGCTCGCCCACCTGTGCGACATCCTGTCCGGAACCGAGACCCGTCTGCTGGTCGTCGGCGGTGCGGGCAGCCTGTACGTGAACCCCGAGCACACCGCCGTCGTGGCCGACGGCCCTGAGTTCCCCGAGGCCTTCAAGCCCCTGGCCGCCGCGCAGGGAAAGGCCCTCGAAGAGCTCCGTGCACGCGATGATGTGCGCTGGACGTTCATCTCCCCGGCGGCCGACTTCCAGGCCGATGGCGAGCGCACCGGCGTCTACATCCTGGCGGGGGAGGAGCTGCGCCTGAACGACGCGGGCGAGTCGGTGATCTCGTACGCGGACTACGCGATTGCGATGCTGGACGAGGCCGAGCGCGCCTCCGACGCCCACATCCGCCAGCGCATCTCCGTCGTGCGCCGCTAGCGCCGCGGGCGCGCGTTGCAGGGCGTCTGCGTCGTCAGGGTTCTGGGCGCGCGTCACATGACGGCCGCCTCGTCAAGCCCGGGGCGGACGCACTGCGGGGCGCTCTGGGCTGTGCGGGACGGGGCCCGACGCTGCACGGGCCCGTCACCGCGCGGCGCGCCCTCTGCCATGCGACGTGGGGCTGCGGTCCCGCTGCAGCGCAGGGCTCCGCGTTACCGCGCGGCGCGGAGCCTTCGTCCCAGCGAGACAATGGCGTGCATGCACGCGTTTGTATCGCTGGGGCGGGTTCTGAGCGAGACGATGGCGTGCGCGGATACCTTTGTTTCGCATGGATGTACGCGGTGAGACAATGGCGTGCATGCACGCGGATGTTTCGCCCAGAGCGCTCTCAAGCGAGACGATGACGTCCATGCACGCATTTGTTTCGCTGGGCCTGTGCGTCCGAGCGGCCGCGGCGCTGCACATCCGAGCGGCCGCGGGCCCGTGCGTCCGGATAGCCACGGGCCTAAGAGCCCGGGCAGGTGCAGGCGGATCGACAGGGGAGGCGACGATGGGGAAGATGCGGAAGACGGAGCTGGTGCGGCGTGCGGTCGCATGGCTCGTCGCGGAGCGGCGGGCGCAGGGCGGATGGCTCCCGTTGGGGGAGGCCCCCGACGCGGGCGCTCCGTTCGAGGTCCACTGGCGGGCCTTCCGCGCGCTCGTCAACACCCGTGAGGCCGCACCGGCGGACCCGGCGTTCCTCGCGGTCCAAGATGAGCTGCTGCGCGGCATGATTGAGGAGGCCGGTGTCACGCGCGTGCGGGATATCGCGCCCACGGCGCGAGACGGTCGGCTCTCCATATGGCAGGGGGATATCACCACGCTCGCCGCCGATGCCGTCGTGAACGCGGCGAACGCCGAGATGACCGGATGCTGGCGGCCGCTGCACGCCTGCATCGACAACGCCATCCACACCTACGCCGGCGTGCAGCTGCGCCTGGAGTGCACGCGCATCATGGAGCGCCAGGGCCACCCCGAGCCCACGGCGCGGGCGAAGGTCACCGGCGCGTACAACCTGCCGGCGCGGCGCGTCATCCACACCGTGGGGCCCATCGCGCAGGGAAGCCCCACCGAGCTGCACCGGCGCGAGCTCGCCGGCTGCTACCGGGCATGCCTGGACGCCGCGACGGCGGAGGGCCTCTCGAGCATCGCCTTCTGCTGCATCTCGACGGGCGTCTTCGGGTTCCCGCGAAAGGAGGCGGCGCAGATTGCCGTCGACACCGTGCGCGGCTGGCTGGACGCCCATCCGGAGGCGGGCATGCGCGTCGTCTTCAACGTCTTCTTGGACGAGGACGAGTGCATCTACCGGCGGATGCTGGGATAGGGCGGGCGCCCGCGCCGCGGAGGGGCCGAGCGCCCTCCCGGTTCGCCGACCGCGCTGCGGCGGGGCGTCCGCGGCACGCGGGGACCGACCCGTCGCAGCGCGTCATGACCTTCGTCTTGCGGGGCGCCCGCGGCACGCGGGGGCCGGCGCGCCCCGCCTCCGGACAGCTAGGCGATGCGGTAGACGTAGCCCTCCTTGCGCGGCTTCGCGGCGGGCTCGGGTCCGTCGGCGTACCCCAGGATGCAGTGGCCGATGCCCTCGTAGGCGTCGGCGTCGATCCCCAGCCGCTCGAGGAGCGCGCGGCCCTCCGGGCGCTCGAACTCCTCCTTGGCGCGGTGGATCCAGCAGCTCGCGAGGCCGAGGCCGTGGGCTGCGTTCATCAGGTTGCCCATGACGAGGCTGCCGTCGTACACGTGCGTCGGCCGGTCCTTGCGCGCGAGCACGACGAGCACCGCGGGCGCCCCGTAGAAGGGGTCCGAGTCCGCGCCCATGATCTCAGCGTTGAGGTGGGAGAGCTCGTCGCGCGTCGCGCGGTCGGTGATGGCCACGATGATCGGCGACTGCGCGCCCATGCCGGTCGGCGCGTACGTCCCCGCCTCCAGGACCTTGTCGAGCAGCTCCTCGGGCACCGGGTCGTCCCGGTAGCTCCGGACGCTGCGGCGGGTGAGAAGCGCTTCCATGATGTCCATACGGTACTCCTTTCATCGGCGCCGCGGAGGCGGCCTCTCCGTGCCGGGCCGTCCTTATGGGCGGCGCCCCCGTTTCAGGGACGCGACGCCCGCCCGAATCCGCGGCTGCCGGGTTTGTACTCCTTTGTACCCATATGGTCGCCCGCCGGCGACGCCGTTGCCCGCAGGCTGCCTTACGGCTCATGGGCGCGCGTCGGACGGGCTCGCCGATCGCGAAGCGCGGCGGCCCGGTCCCACGGGCGTGCCCTTCCGGCTCACGGCGCCGTGCGACTCTGAGGACGCCGCCCGTCCGGTTCCCGGGGTCCGCCGGCGGTCAGGTCCCGTTGCCCACAGCGCTTCCGCCGACCCGCGGCAGCCGGCCCGCGGCGCCGCGCCGTCACGGTATCATCATGGGGAGGGAAGGGGGCGCGATGGCGCAGTTCGCATCCGACACATCCGGCCGCAGCGCGGCCGATTGGGCGAGGGCCCTGGCGATCCTGCTGGCGGGCCTGACCGTCGCGCATCTGGGCGTGACCCTGTTTTTGCAGGCGAACCTGGGGACCGACACGTTCACCGTGTTCATCCAGGGCCTCTCGCGCGTCTTCGGCCTGACGGTCGGAACGGTCCACGTCATCGTCCTGTGCATCCTCATGGCCGTGATGCTCGCCGGCACCAAGGGATACGTCAAGCCGGGGACCGTGGTCTGCGCGTTCTGCGGCGGTCCGATAATCGACGCCTTCACCTGGCTCCTCCAGGGTGCTGTCAACGGCGGCTCCCCGCTCGGGCTGCGTGCCGCCAGCATGCTCGCGGGGTGCGTCATCCTCTCGCTCGGGATGTCCATCGTCATCAACAGCAAGGCGGGCACGGGTCCCAACGACCTGGTCGCCATCATCCTGTCGGACCGCCTGCCCCGCATCGAGTTCCGCTGGGTCCGCATCGCCTGCGACCTCTTCTTCGTCGCCGCCGGTTTCGCGCTGGGCGGCACGGTGGGGGTCGGGACGATCGTCGCGGTGGCGCTCACGGGTCCGCTCGTGCAGTTCTGGCTGCCGAGGACCGCCCGCCCGATCAGCGCGTTGCTGGGCGAGTAGCCGCGCCGACGTCCGCCGGCGCGCCGGATCGTCGCCCTGGCAAATTCGCGCTCCGCCGATCCCGAAGCTGCAGGGGCCATGACCGCTCGCGTGATTCAGGGTGACGTGCTGCAGGGAAAGCGTGCACGAGGTGTCGCGTGCGTCTGATTCGCGCGTCGCTCCCCGAGCGGCCTGCCGCGTCGCTCGCCGCCGCTCCGCCGACGGTCGCGGCGTTTCCGCGAACGGTCTTGCGCCGCCCCGGCGCCGCGCTATGATGGCGCGCAATCCCCACGGGGGTGGATCGGTTCTCAAGGAGGAGCGATGGACGCGGAGATGGGCGAGTTCCTCGCCGCTTTCGGTATCGGGATATGCATCGTGGTATTGGGGGCCTACATGGCGGTCACGGGCGATGCGCGCATGCTGCACGGATATCATCGCGCGGCGGTCCCCGCGGCCCAGATGCCGGCGCTCGCGCGGGCGACGGGCATCGGCCTTGCCGCCTCAGGAGTCGGGTGCATGATGCTGGCTCCGTTCCCCGGGCTCGCGGATGCGCTCGGCACGGGGTTCACCGACGTCTTGAGCATCGTCGGCGCGGCGCTGCTCGTGCTCGGCATCGGGTTCGCGCTCGGTGCCGTCATCAAGTTCAACGGCTCCCTGTTCTCGTTCGGCCCCGCCGGCGTCTCCGCGGGTGCCTCGCCGCGGTGGGCGACGATCGGCTTCGCGATCCTGATCTGCGTGGTCGCGGTCTGCGCGACCGTCGTGCCCGGGATCATGATGGCCGTCTCCGGGGACCCGTCCGCGCTGCACGGCTACCATCTGGTCAACGTCGCCGCGCGGGACCTCCCCGCGCTGGCGCGCTGGGAGGGAGGCAGCATGGCCGTGATGGGCGCGGGGCTGGTCGCCGGTATCCTCGGCGGCATGTTCGGGGCGCTCCGCCGTCCGTCTCCGGCTTGGACCAAGGCGCTCACGGCCACCGGGATCGCGGTTTTCGGGGCGGGCCTCGTGGCCATGCTCGCCGTCATCGTCTACTTCAACGGGTCGCTCATGGGCTGACGCGGGCCGGTTCCCGGCGGATGCGGCCGCGCTCGGCACCGCGCACGGCACCGAGCGCGGCGCTCGTCGTCCGACTCGCCGTCTGGCGAACGCGATGCTGAAAGGGGCGTCTCGCCGCCCGCTGCCGCCCCGGGCGGCCGTCTCAGCGCGTCGGGACCTTGAGCGACTGCAGGTACGCCTTCCGCTCCGACGCGACGCGCCGGCTCTCGCGCGCCTTCTGCAGCGCTTTGTTGTGCGTCCAGGCGTCCAGCACGGGCCGCTCGAACATCGGCAGCGTCGCCTCGGGCTGCTTGATCAGGGCGAAGGAGAAGTACCATGCCCGTGCCATGTTGATGTAGTACTCCGGGCGGTCGATCCGCGCCACGAGCTCGAGCTGGCCCGCCTCGAAGGCGTCGCCCAGGAACAGCTCCATGAGCTGCACCACCCCGAACCGCACGACGTATTCGGTGCCGGGCCCCGTCGCCCCCATCCATCCGCGCAGGCGCCCGAGGACCGCGGGCAGGTCGCGGCGGAACGCGGGGACCTTGATGAGGTCGCAGGTCGCCCAGTTGTCCACGTGCGGCAGGAACGCGTCGAGCAGCTCGAACGCCTCGTCGGGCGTGCGCGCCAGCAGGCCGATGAGCTCCCCGTGGAGGTTCATCTCCTCGTAGAGGGGGTGGGGGAGGTCGCCCAGGAACGCCCGCGCGCCCGCCGGGTCCGTGCGGGCGAGGTCGCGCGCGTAGCGGCGCAGGCGGGGCGTCCGGACGCCGAGGATCCGCCCGGGGTCGACCGTCGGGACGAGCTTCGCCTGGAAGGCGCGGTACTCGGGGTCTGCGAGCTCGGCGAGTTCGCGTGCGATGTCGCTCATGCGGGCCTCCTGCTCCGGCGGGCGGGTTCCGGTCTGCGGGGCGGCACGGGTCGGGATCGCCCGCCCGCCCGCTTCCCGGCGTCATCCCATGGTAACGCGTCGCGGGACAGACCCCGCGCCTCGCGCGGGCCGATGCAGGGCGGCTCGCCGCGGGACAGACCCCGCGCCTCGTGCGGGCCGATGCGGGGCGGCTCGCCGCGGGATGGGTTCAGCCCACCGCCGCGCCGGGATATACTTGCGTGGATATGCGTTTTCCGAAGCAGGGAGGCTGCCATGTGGGCTTTTGAGACGACGTTCTACCAGATCTACCCCATCGGCTTCACCGGGGCGCCGCGCGTGAACGACGGGGTGCAGGCCCATCGCATCCTGCGCGTCGCCGAATGGGCCCCCTACCTGCAGGGGCTCGGCGTCGGGGCGGTCCTGCTCAACCCGGTGTTCGAGTCCACCTCGCACGGGTACGACACGCGCGACCTCACCCGCATCGACTGCCGCCTGGGAACCGACGAGGACTTCGCCCAGGTGGTCGGGACCCTGCACGAGCACGGCATCCGCGTGGTGCTCGATGCGGTGTTCAACCATGTCGGACGCGAGTTCTGGGCCTTCGAGGACGTCCGCGCGCACGGGTGGGGCTCCCGTTACCGCGACTGGTTCATCACGAACTTCGACGGGGACTCCGCGTTCGGCGACGGCTTCTGGTACGAGGGCTGGGAGGGCTGCTACGACCTGGTGAAGCTCAACCTGCGCAATCCCGAGGTCGTGGAGTACCTGCTCGACTGCGTCCGGACATGGCGCTCACGCTACCTGATCGACGGCCTGCGCCTCGATGTCGCCTACTCGCTCGACCGCGATTTCATGGCGCGCCTGCGCGGGGTCGCCGAGGAGCTCACGGCTGCGAGCGGTGAGGACCGGCGCTTCGTGCTCATCGGCGAGACGCTGCACGGGGACTACAGCCAGCTCGTGAACGACCGGCTGCTGCACTCGTGCACCAACTACGAGTGCTACAAGGGCCTCTACTCGAGCTTCAACTCGCAGAACATGTTCGAGATCGCCCACTCGCTGCACCGGCAGTTCGGCGGCGACCCGTGGTGCATCTACCGCGGCCTGCACCTGCTGTCGTTCGCGGACAACCACGACGTCACCCGCCTGGCGAGCATCCTCACCGACCCGCGGTGCATCCGGCCGGCGTACGGCCTGCTGTTCGGCATGCCGGGCATCCCGTGCCTGTACTACGGCAGCGAGTGGGGGCAGACCGGCGTGAAGGGCGCTCACGACGACTACGACCTGCGCCCCGAGTTCACCGAGCCCGCTCCCGACGGGCTGACGGACTACCTGCGGGGGCTCATCGCGGCGCGCGCCGGGTCGCGCGCGCTCAACTACGGCGCGTACCGCAACGTGGTGATTACCAACAAGCAGCTTCTGTTCGAGCGCGCTGTCGACGCCGAGGGCGGGGCCTCCGCGGAGCGCGTGCTCGTGGCGGTCAACGCGGTGGACGAGGCCTTCACCCTCCAGGCGGCCGAGCTCGCCGGGGCCTTCACCGACCTGCTGGCCGGCGAGGCCGCCGAACCGGTCGAGCTGTCCGGAGCGCTGGACCTCGCTCCCTACGAGGTCCGCTACCTCCTCGCCCGATAGCGTCCGATAGGGGGACGGGTTCGTTTCTGGTGAATTTGGGGACGGGGTCGTTTCGGTTCATTTGGACGGGATCCAACCCATGGACCGGGGTCGCGGGTCATTTGGGGACGGGGTCGTTCCAACCCATGGCCCGGGGTCGTCTCGACCCATGCGTGCGCGAGGAGACGGATACCCGGGCGGATCGGTGCCCGGGCGCGTCACGCATGGGGCGTGACCCGTCCGTCGCGGACGTCCCAGACGCTCGAGGTGCAGGCCCGCAGGAAGGCGCGGTCGTGGCTCACCAGCAGCAGCGCTCCCGGATATCCGGCAAGCGCCCGCTCCAGCGCCTCGGTGGAATGCAGGTCCAGATGGTTGGTGGGCTCATCCATGATGATGAGGACCGGGCGGCGCAGCAGGCCCTCGGCGAGCATGAGCTTGCGCAGCTCCCCGGGACTCGTGCGGCCTCCTTCAAGGATGCGATCGGGGTCTGAGTTGAGCTGCGCGACGGTCGAGAGCACCTGCCCGCGCTCGGCGGGGGAGAGCGCGGCGATGCGCGCGACCAGGGCCTCGCGCGCATCGGGTTCGACTTCCTGCGGGATGTCGAGCACGGACAGGTCGGTCGCCAGCAGGCGGCGCAGATGCGCGAGCAGGGTGGATTTGCCGGCGCCGTTGGGTCCGACGATGCCCACATGGTCGGTGTTTCCCACGAACAGCTCGGGGATCGAGAGCTCGTTCGCTCCGCAGGGAATGCTCGATGCCGGGATATGCAGCACCGTCTTGCGGCGGCTCGGCTGCGCGTCCACCCACAGGTCGCCGTCGTAGCGCTTGTGCACGTATGCGGCCGCGACCCGCTTTCGGGCGGCTTCGACCTGCGCGCTCATCTGCACCGCGGCTTTTCCCGCCGCCCCGTCCTGGCCGGTGTAGATGGCGAGGTCGATCTTCGCCTTGGCCGACTTGTCCTTGGGGTCGAGATGCCGTTTGCTGCGCCGGGCGTCGGCGCGTGCGGCCTCGTGCGCCCGGCGCTCCTGCTCGGCGGTGAGCCTCGCCAGGTGCTCCTTGGCGGCGGCGCGCTCGTGCAGGGCGGAGGCCCGCTCCAGCTCGGCTTGGCCGTGCGCCGCGGTGTAGCCGCCCGGCCGCACGACGACCCGCCCGCCCGGCTCGAACGACGCGCAGCGGTCGGCCAGGGCGTCGAGCAGCTCGCGGTCGTGGCTCACCAGGATCCCGATGCCGCGGAAGCGCCCCAGCGCCGCCGTGAGCTCGGCGCGCGCGTCGGCGTCCAGGTGGTTGGTGGGCTCGTCGGCGACGAGGACGTCGGGCCGCTGCCACAGCGCGCAGGCGATCTGCAGCTTCTTGCGCTCGCCGAAGGACAGCTCGCCGAAGCGCCAGGGCATGTCGTCCTCTATGCGGAAGATGCGCCGCAGCTCGCGGGCGTCGCGCCCGTAGTCCGCGGCGAAGTCGAACAGCGCCTCCGGCGGCTCGTCCGCCTGCTGGGCGCACAGGCTGCACACGAGGCCTCCGGTGACCGTGCCCTCGTCGGGTGCCAGGTCGCCGCAGGCGATGCGCGCGAGCGTGGTCTTGCCGCACCCGTTGTCGCCGAGCAGCCCGGTCCACCCCTCGGGGAAGGTGACGGTCACGTTGCGCAGGATGGGTTCGATGGCGGAAGGGTAGGTGTAGCTCACCTGGGAAAGCGATAGCTGCATGACAGTGCTCCTTGTGCGGCGAGGGCATGCGGCGCGCTCGCCGCCGGCGCATGCGTCCGATGCGCCCCCTCGCAGGGTTCTCACGGGAAGATGTCTAGCAGGTCCGCATTCCTCGCTTCCTCTCCGCCGGTCCGATGGCGTCGCCACACGCGCTGCGGGGCATATGCCCCACTCGGCCGGCGGCACCAGTATAGGATGCTGGGCGGGTTCTGCCAACCGGCGCACCCGCGATGGGCGCTGTAGTCCGGCGTGCCCGTCGAGCGCCTGGCGTCGGAGGCCCCCGCGGCGGGTTCCGCCAACCGGCGCACCCGCGATGGGCGCTGATGGCCGGTGCACCCGAGACGTGCTCTCGGCGGCGCATCCATCGACCGGCCGCCCCGTGACGGCCGGCATCCCAATAAAATGACCAAAATAAAAAGATGGTCATTTTATCGATGGGGACCGGGCGGACGCGCGGTCGGCGGTCGGCGGGGGTAGAGTCGAGTGCGAACGGGAACCGACCGAGGAGCATCCATGGCAGCGAACGCAGCAGACCGATCCATATCCGGCACCGCGGGGGGCGCCCCGGAACCGCGGGTGCGGCGCGGCCCCGTCCTCATCGTCATCCTCGCGATGACCTTCATGGAGATCCTCGACGGGACCATCGTCAACGTCGCCTTGCCGTCCATGCAGCGCGAGCTGGGCGTCGACATGGCGTCCATCCAATGGGTGACGAGCATCTACGCCGTGGTGACCTGCGCCGCGCTGCTGGTCTTCGGCCGCCTGGGCGATATGTTCGGCAAGGTGCGCATCTTCCAGGTCGGTGTCGTGCTGTTCACCGCCGGCTCGGCGCTGTGCGGCCTGTCGCCCACCTTCGAGATACTCGTGGTCGCGCGCGCCATCCAGTCGCTCGGCGGCGCGGCGAGCCTCGCCAACAACCAGGGCATCATCACGGAGACCTTCCCCGACGGGCGCGGCCGCGCGCTCGGCCTCGTGGCGACCTTCACTGCGCTCGGCGCCATGTGCGGACCCACCCTCGGGGGGATCATCGTCTCGGCGCTGCCCTGGGAGTTCATCTTCCTCATCAACATCCCGGTCGGTGTCGTGTCGTTCCTCGTGGGCCTCAAGGTGCTCCGGAACCGCGCCCCGGAGCGCCGCCCCGCCTTCGACGCCCTCGGCGCCGCGCTGCTCGTACCCTCCATCCTGCTCATCTTCTTCGCCATCACGCTGATGGAGCGCGGGATCACGCCGGCGAACGCGGGCATGCTCGCGGCGGGCGCCGTGCTGCTCGCCGCCTTCATCGCGGTCGAGAACCACGCGACCTCTCCGCTCGTGACGCTCGGCGTCTTCCGCGACGTGCGCTTCTGCATCGACCTGGTGAACATGGCGCTCGTGTTCCTGGCCATGTCCGCCTTCACGTTCATCTTCCCCTACTACCTGCAGGAGGCGCGCGGCATCGATGCGGGGGTCTCGGGCCTCATCATGGCGTGCTACCCGCTGGTCAACTCCATCTGCGGGCCCATCTCGGGCGCCGTCTCCGACAAGGTCGGCTGCGAGCGGCCCACGCTGGTCGGGCAGGCGATCTACACCTGCGGCCTCGCCGTCCTGGGCTGCCTTGCGCTCGATACGCCCATCGCCGTCGTGATCCCCTGCATGATGTTCACCTCGCTCGGCAGCTCCATCTTCCAGGCGCCGAACAACTCGCTGATCATGGGCCACGCGCCCGCCGGGGCGCTGGGCTTCGTGGGGTCGCTCGGCAACCTCATGCGCTACCTGGGCCAGTCCCTCGGCATCACGGTGGGCACGGCGCTGCTGTACGGCGGCATGTCGAGCTCCATCGGCTACCCGGTGACGAGCTACGTGGAAGGGCGCCCGGACGTCTTCATGGACGGCATGCACACCGCCTTCCGAGCGCTCGCCGTCATCGTGGGCGTGTCCGTGGTCCTGGCGCTCGTGCGCGAGGTGCTGAACCACCGTGAGCGCGCACGTCGCGACGCCGGCGCGCTCGGTGCCGGCCCGGCGGAGTAGGGGGAGGGCATGCCCGCGATCTTCACGCAGGAGAACAAGGACGAGCTGTACCGCGGCATGATCGACGCCGGCTGGGAGCAGCTGGTGGAGCGCGGCGTCAGGTCGCTGCGCGTGGAGCAGGTGGCGCGCGCGGTCGGCATCGCCAAGGGGACGTTCTACAGCTTCTTTCCCTCCAAGGGGGACTTCGTCTACGCCATGCTCATGGAGAACCGGCAGCACGCGGTGGACGAGCTGGAGGCCGAGCGCGTGCGCGCCGGTGGCCGCGCGGGCCGCGACGAGGTGCGCGCGTGGATGCGCCGCATGTGGCGCGCCGAGCGCAACATCTTCCGGATCGCCACGGCGGACGAGTACGCCTACCTGGTGCGGAGCTTCCCGGGAGACCGGAGCTTCGAGCCGGCGACGGACACGCGGCTGGTGCGGTGGCTGATCGACGACGCCGCGGACGTGCGGCCGGGGGCGGATGCGCACCGGGTGATGAACCTGCAGGTCGCCTTGGCCCTCGTCCTGCTCAACCGCGGCTACATGCAGGCGGACGCGCTCGAGGCGACGGTGGACGCGCTGATCGAGTCGACGCTCGACGAGCTGTTCGGCTGACGCGCCGGGCAGGCGCGGGAGGTCGATCTGCCTTGACATACGAACATATGTTCTATATACTGGAATCGCTGGATCTGAGCGCATGCGGTGGGCGAGCGTGTTGACGTTACTGCTGTAGAACGGTATAGTTCTGTGATACGGAAGTAGTGGGTGCCATGCGATTCAAGGACAGGGATCTTGAGCGGTTCTGGAACGATTCCGCATATCCTCCTCAACGGGTTCCATCGGACGTTCGAAGGGCCCTGTACCGAAAACTGCAGATGCTCGACGCCGCATGCGATCTCAGGGACCTCCGCGTCCCTCCGGGTAATCGCTTGGAGTTGCTCCGGGGAAACCGGGCGGGTAGGTATAGCATCCGTGTGAACGACCGCTGGCGCCTCTGCTTCGTATGGGCTGGCGACGAGGCAAGGGAGGTCGAGTTCTGTGACTACCACTAACCCATATATCTCCACTCCCGGGGAGATCCTGCTCGAGGAGTTCCTCAAGCCGCTGGGAATATCCCAGTACCGTCTCGCGAAGGCCATCCAGCGGCCTCAGTCCGCGGTCTCGGATATCATCCACGGGCGTCGTGCGATCACGCCGGAGATGGCGTGGCTGCTGGGGAAGGCATTGGGTACGACTCCGGAGTTCTGGCTCAACCTCGAGGCGACGTATCGGCTGAAGCTCATCGACGAGAGCTCCATGCCCGAGGTCGCCCTGCTTGCCTGACCGCACGTGCCTCCGCGAGCGAGGCCGCGTGCCCTCGGGGCCCGATGGTCATCGGCTGCACCCGTCCTGAGGAGCGCCGGTTTCGGCAAGGCGGGGTCGGGCACGTGTCCGTGATATCCGTCGACGCCTCCGGTTCCGGAAGCGTCAGCGTTTGCTGAGCGAGAACGCGTGCGCCTCCCGCAGCCATGCCATGAGCTCGTCGTCGATCTCGTCCGCATGCTCCACGAGCACATGGTGGGTCCAGCGGTCGGGGTAGGGCTCCGTCGCGACCGCGATGCGCGGGGCGTCCAGGCGGTACGCGAGCCCGAACGTCACCATGAGGCAGTGGCGGGGCCAGCCGCGCCTGCGTCGGATGGGGATCGAGACGCAGCCGAAGACGCGACGATCCGAGAAGGTGACCTGCGTCTTCTGCACGCGTATGAGCATGTCGGCGCCGATCTCCGCCAAGATACGGTCCTCGAGGACGCGGTAGGCCGGCAGCATGAGCGGGTCGCGCGCGAAGAAGCGTTCCAGCTCGTCGTCATGGCTTTCCATCGTGTCATCCCCCGTCGGATACGCTTCCGCCTCTGAAAGGCCTTCCATGCGCGGGGAGGCGGTTTCTCGCGCGGTGCGGTCGGTTCAGGTGGCGCTGTGGACGTACATGCGCCCGAACTCCCCGGCATCGTCGCGCACCATGTCCTCGAACCGCCAGCCCAGGCGCTCGCAGAACCCGTCATGGTCGGTGAGCAGGTACAGGCGGTCGATCCCCATGCCGGCCATGTCGCGGCAGACGGCGTCGAGCAGCCGCCTCGCCGCGCCCAAACGGCGGTATTCGGGCTGCACGCAGACCGCGCAGACGTTGGGGGCGAGGTCACGGCGCGTATGGAAGTCGTTGTCGATCACGCCGGCGCCGGCGGCGATCCGCTCGCCGTCGACCATCACGTACCACTGGGGGACCGGCGCCCGTCTTCGTGTGCATGCGGCCATGCTCGCGCGGTAGTCCTCCGCCGGCACGCCCCATCTCGACGAGAACCACGCCGCCGCCCGGTCGATCAGGTCCGGTCGGTCGCGCAGGGCGGTGACGGGAAGCGACCGGACGCGTCCTTCCATCCATGCGACGGCATCGTCCTGCAGCCTCCTCGCGAAGCCGTCTTTCCCGTCGCAGTAGGCGTCGATGTCCTCGGGGAACCGCTGCGCGAGCCGCCGCTTGAGCGCCCCGTAGGCGCGGGCGGCGTCCGCATGGGAAGCGGTGCGGCCGGTCAGTGCGGGCGCCTGCCGAGCGGGTCGCCCAGGTCCTCGAGCGGGTCCCAGGCGCGCTGGTAGCGAAGGTGCCAGATGATGGTGCGCATCGAGCAGAAGGCGCAGGCGATGCTCAGGGCGGCGCATGCTGCGAGCACAGGGGACGTCGGTCCCAGCGCGACGGGGACGATGGAGCACAGCATGATCCAGCCGGCGTCGAAGGCCGAGGCCCGCGGCGACCCTCCCCGCCGCGCGTAGTAGCGGGTGCACAGGCACATGGCGGCGGTGCACAGCAGGACCGCGATCCACAGCGCGGCGTCCGCGGCCGCGTCGTACGGGTCGGGCCGCGCAGCGCCGGCGCGGCTCACCAGCGTGAGCTCCAAGCCGATGAGGGCGCCGCGGACCATGACGGAGCAGACGATGCAACGGTTGTCGCGCGCGATGCGCTCGGTCTCCGAAGGAGTGGGGCCAACTTGTCGCGATGCGGCCTTGCTCGGTGCGCGGCCCTCCGCCCCCGTCCGCCCGTGGCCGTCTGCGGCGTCTGCCGGGCGCGCTTCCCGCGGCGCGCCATCCGGAGCCTCCGCATCGCCGATGAGCAGCTCGTCGACCGTGCAGGAGAACAGCTCGGCCAGCAGCGCGAGGTTTTCCAGGTCGGGGGCGGACCGTCCCATCTCCCACTTGGAGACGGCTTGGCGGCTGACCCCGAGGCGCACGGCGACCTGACCTTGGGTGAGGCCCCGTGCCCGCCGCCGCTCGGACAGACGCCCCGCCAGCCCGTCGGCGGTCGAAGCGGCGCGGTCGATGCTGTCTGCGGTCTTCATGGGTGCCTCCCTGCCGGAACCGGCGAACGGTCACACCGATTGTACCCGGAGCGCGGATGTCCCGGCCGGCCCCGTGCCGAACAGGCGTCAACCAGCGGTTGCCCTCCTCGTGGCGCGGGGCCGGCGTCGGTCCGGGACGCATCCGGCGGCATGCGGGGCTATCCCAGCAGGTGATCCGCGAGCGCCGCTCCGCCGTAGCCCACGAACGCGCCGACGGCGGCGGCGAGCAGCGTGAGCCCTATGGTGCGGACGATCTTCATCCAGCGCGGGATCATGCGCTCGCGCCGACCGCGCTCCGTGTCGCGGTCCACGGGCTCCCCGCGGAAGAAGGCGAGCACCTCATGGTAGGTGACGAGGTCGCGGTTCCGTTTGATGCGCTCCGCCCAGACGGCGGCGAACATGGCGACGCCCCACATGGTCAGCGCGAGCAGGATGGTCGGCGCGGTCTGGGCGAAGCCCCAATCCCATACCGTCATCTGCACCGTCAGCCAGACGAGGCACGCGATCATCAGCAGCAGGAAGCCCATCATCACCAGCCCGAGCCGGTTCATCAGGGCGACGTCGGAGTCGATGGTCTTGCTCATGGTATCCAGATCTCCCTTCACGAGGTCGTCGACGGTCACGCCGAAGATCTCGGAGAGCAGAAGGAGGCTCTGCACATCGGGGTAGGTCTTGCCCGTCTCCCATGACGAGATCGTCTGGCGCGAGACGTAGACCTTGGCCGCCAGGCCGTCCTGCGACAGCGCCAGCTCTGCGCGGTGCCGCTTGATCTGCGCCCCGATCTGCATCGTGTCCACCTTGCCCTCCTTCTCGTCCTCGGGTGCCCGTATGTCACCTCGCAGGGTGCCATGGCCCGTCCAACTCTACCATCAAAGGTTTCCGACATGTCGCCCCGTGAGGGCGCAAGCCCCTGTCAAGAGTTCTTGACAGGTGCTGTGAGCTGGGTCTTTGTTGAGGCGGTGAGCGTGGTGCCAACGGGCGGCCCCATGGGTCCCGAGATCTCGGCCATGGGTGCGGGCAGGGGGTGCCCGTCGATGGGAGAGCGGCCTTGGGTAAAACCGACCCCGTCCCAAAAGTCCCCGATGGGTTTGAAACGAGCCCGTCCCCAACGAACCCCCTCACGATCCCGCCAGAGGTTCCCTGCCGGGAAGATTTGCGCGGGTTCCAAACGGATTTGCTGGCCCGGTGCGGGCGCAGGGCATATGCTTGGGCGGGTGCCCGCCGGAACCGGCGCGGGCGCGAGGGGGACGTGCCGCGTGCACGCATCGAGGGAGAGGGGCCGAGATGATCTCCGAGAGGCTGCTGACCCTGCGCAAGCAGGCGGGGCTGAGCCAACAGCAGGTCGCCGATGCCGTCGGCGTGACGCGTCAGACCGTCTCGAACTGGGAGCTGGGGCAGGGCGCGCCCGCGCTCGACCGCGCCGCGGCGCTCGCGCGGCTGTACGGCGTGAGCATCGACGACCTGGCGAACGAGGAGGTGGGGCTCGTGAGCTCCGCCGGAGAACGCCCCCGTCGCGACCTGCACGTGCTGCACGGGCTGGTGGGAAGCGCCGTGCAGGTCGAGCTGGGCGACGACGACCTGTGCTTCATCCCGCGCGCCACGGTGCTCGCCGTGGGCGACGGCTGGCTGCGGATCGAGAGCGTCGAGAAAACCGCGACCTTCGGGTCGCCGAAGACCGGGGAGCGAAGGACCGTCAAGCTCATCGACCTGGCGGACATCACGGGGATCGCCGTGATCGCGGACGAGGGGTAGGCCATGGACGTCGCATTCGGCTTCTTCGCATTCTGCATGATGATCTACATCTCAACCGCGATGGTGACCAAGAAGGACCTGCGGCGCATGCTCGGAACGCAGCGGGACGGGCGGGCGCCCGCCCTGCGCTCCATGCTCGCCGAGCGCAAGGGGTCGACCTGCACGCTGATCCTCACGGGCTCGGCGCTCACCTTCCCGGGCCTGCGGGCGACCGGCGTGCTGCGCGACCTCGATGACGAGTGGGTCCTGCTCGAATGTCCGCAGAAGAAGGGGCCCGCGCAGCTGAAGGCCGTCCGGATCGACCTCGTGTCGGGGATCGAGGAGTAGCGGGCCGGCGACGTCGGCCGCGCAGCGCCCGGATCAGCGGGTCCAGGCAGGATGGGTCGAAACGAACCCGTCCCCAACGAACCCCTCGACGGGAGAGCGGCCTTGGGTGAAAAACGACCCCGTCCCAAAAGTCGTCGCCGAGTGGCGGGCCGGCGACGTCAGCCGCGCAGCGCCCGGATCAGGGGGTCCAGGTACCGCGGATCGGTCCAGTCGGCGCGGCTCCCCGTCACGGAGGCGAGCGCGCGCATGCCGGGGTCGAGCTCGGATGGGTCCTTGCCGCGCACCACCGTGCGCAGCGCACGGCAGGCGATGCGGTCCGGCAGCTTGAAGGAGCCCTCGTCGTAGGCGCCGCGCGCGTAGAACAGCGGGACGTCCAGGTGGTCGGGGGCGAGGTTCGCCTCCCTGAGCTGGCGCTCGACCTCCTCGCCCGGCTCGCTCGCCCCCACGGCGAGCACGAGCACGCGCTTGCCCGCGAGCAGGTCCGCGTGCTTGGCGAGCGCCGCCGCCGCGGCGATCCGTCCGGCGTAGACGCCGCTCGCGAGCACGACGGTGCGGTGGGGAAGGCTCCGCTGCCGTTTGAGCTCGCGCAGGCGCATCACGTCGAACGGCAGGCTGCGTGCCAGAAGGTCGATATAGGTCACCGTGCCGCCGTACTTCGACTCGTAGACCACCAGCGTGTCGTTCATATGCATCCCTCCCGTATCGGCGCACCGATTTTCGCATGGGGGAGGGCGTCTCCACGGCCCGTCCGGGATTTGCTTACAAACCCCCTCCGCCCACGGACGAAAACCTACCGTTTGCCGCCATGTCGCCGTCGCCGGGCCGCGAAGCCCGCACAATAGCGCCCGAAATCGCATAGCAAGGCGTGTTACTGGCAGGCAGGCACTAACCTTCGGCTGCGGGGACGGCGCGTGGCGCCGTCCGGTCGTGTCGCGGGTCGGTGCTTTTTTCATGCCGAGAGAACGCTGGCGCCGTCCGCATCGGGCATCCCGCAGCCGCGCGAGGAGTTTCCCGGATCCGTCCGGGTCGACCCGCGCCCGTCTGGGCGCACGACGCAAGGAGGCGTACATGAAGGACAAGATCTTCGGCATCCTTCAGCGCGTGGGGCGCAGCTTCATGCTCCCCATCGCGGTTCTGCCCGTAGCGGGCCTGCTCATGGGCCTGGGCAGCTCGTTCACGAACGAGACGACGCTCGCGACCTACAACCTGCTCGGGGTCATGGGCCCGGGCACCGTCGCATGGGACGTCTTCACCGTCCTGTCCGCGTGCGGCGGCGTGATCTTCGACAACCTGCCGCTCATCTTCGCCGTGGGCGTGGCCATCGGCATGGCCCGCGCCGAGAAGGAGGTCGCCGCGCTCTCGGCCGCGGTGGCGTTCCTCGTCATGCATTCGGCCATCTCCGCCATGATCGACGTGACCGGTGGCGTGGACCAGTTCATCGACGGCGCCACGGCGAGCGTGCTCGGCATCACCTCGCTGCAGATGGGCGCCTTCGGCGGCATCATCGTCGGCCTCGGGACCTCGGCGCTGCACAACCGCTTCTACAAGATCCAGCTCCCGCAGGCCCTGTCGTTCTTCGGCGGCTCGCGGTTCGTGCCCATCATCTCCACCGTGGTCTTCACCTTCGTGGGCATCGCCATGTTCTTCGTGTGGCAGCCCGTCCAGGACGGCATCAACGCGCTCGGCTACGCGGTGGCCAGCGCCGGCCCCGTGGGCGTGTTCCTGTTCGGCATGATCAAGCGCCTGCTCATCCCCTTCGGCCTGCATCACGTGTTCTACCTGCCGTTCTGGCAGACCGCGGTGGGCGGCTCCATGGAGGTCGCCGGCCAGATGGTCTACGGCGCCCAGAACATCTTCTTCGCCCAGCTCGCCGACCCGACCGTCACCCATTTCTCGACCGCCGGCACCTGGTGCTTCACCGGTGAGTTCGTCCTGTACATCTTCGCCTTCCCGGGCGCCGCGCTCGCCATGTACCGCTGCGCCCGCCCCGAGCGCAAGAAGGCCGTGGGCGGCCTGCTGCTCTCCGCGGCGCTCACCTCGATCCTGACCGGCATCACCGAGCCGCTCGAGTTCTCCTTCCTCTTCGTGGCCCCCGTGCTGTTCGGCATCTCCGCGGTGTTCGCGGGCCTCGCCTACATGCTGTGCTCCATCCTGAACATCACCGTGGGCCTGACCTTCTCCGGCGGCTTCCTCGACCTGTTCATGTTCGGTATCCTGCAGGGCAACGACAAGACGAGCTGGCTGCTCATCATCCCGCTGGGCATTGCGTTCTTCGCCGTCTACTACCTGCTGTTCACCTTCCTGATCAAGAGGTTCGACTTCAAGACGCCCGGCCGCGAGGAGGGCGACGCCGAGACGAAGCTCTACACCAAGGCCGATTACAACGCCCGCAAGGAGGGCGCCTCCGCCGACGGCGCGCCCGCCGGCTCCGCCGACGACGAGCGCTCGGCCCAGATCGCCGCGGGTCTGGGCGGCGCGGCCAACATCCGCGACGTGGACTGCTGCGCCACCCGCCTGCGCGTGACCGTGCACGACGGCGGCAAGGTCGACGAGGGCCTGCTCAAGGCCAGCGGCGCCGCGGGCGTGATCTGTCGCGGCGAGGGCGTGCAGGTGGTGTACGGCCCGCAGGTGAACGTCATCAAGACGAACCTCGAGGCGTATCTCGCCGCCCTGCCCGCCGAGACCCCGGCGGCCCCCGAGGCCGACGCCCCCGCGGCCGGTGCCGACGCGCCCGCCGAGAAGCGCGAGCCGGTGCGCACCATCGTGCTGAAGAGCCCGCTCGCGGGCGAGGCCCTCTCCATCACCGCCTGCCCCGACCAGGTCTTCGCCGAGAAGATGATGGGCGACGGCGCCTGCGTGGTCCCGGCGGTCGGCGAGCTCGTGGCCCCCTGCGACGCCAAGGTCGCCTTCGTGTTCGAGACCAAGCACGCCGTGGGCCTCGAGCTGCCGGACGGCACGGGGGTGCTCTGCCACGTGGGCATCGACACCGTCAAGCTCGGCGGCGAGGGCTTTACCGCCCACGTCGGGCAGGGCGACGAGGTCAAGTGCGGTGATACACTGTTGACGTTCGACCTGGACTTCATCCGCGGCCATGCGCCCAGCATCTCCACGCCGGTGCTCGTCACCGACATGGGCTCCGATCGCGCGGTGCGCCAGCTGGCGTTCGGCCACGTGGAGCCGGGAGACGACCTGCTCGCCGTCGACGTGTTCGAGTCATAGGCCCGCGCACCGACCGTGTGCCCGCGCCCGCCGGATGCGCATGAGCGACCGTCCGGCGGCGCTTCACCGTCCGCCCAGACCCTAAGGACCGCAGAAGGGGTGCGCCCATGTACCGAGTCACCAAGCCGCTCAACCACAACGCGCTGCTCGCCTTCAACACGGAGGACGGGCGCGAGTACCTGGCGGTGGGGCGCGGCGTGGGGTTCGGCCGGCGTCCGGGCGAGCGCGCCGAGGCCCTGGGGGATCCGGGCGAGGTGCAGTTCTACCTGCTCTCCCAGCCCGCAGAGGGCCGGGGGACGACGCGCGAGCTCGTCGAGCGGATCGACCCGGCGGTGCTCGACGCGGCCGAGGGGATCTGCGAGGACGCGCGCGCCGCGTTCGGCGCCGTCGACCCCAAGATGCTGCTGCCGCTCGCCGACCACCTCGCCTTCGCGGTCGCGCGGGCCCGCGAGGGCGGGGCGCTGGCGAACCCGCTCACCGAGGACATCCGCGCGCTGTTCCCCCGGGAGTTCGAGGTGGCCCGCCGCGGCGTCGAGGCGCTCGAGCGCGCGCTCGGCGTGCATCTGGGCGATGACGAGGTGGGGCTCGTGGCGCTGCACGTCCACTCCTCCCTCGATGCGGTCCATGTGAGCCAGGCCATGGAGGTGGCGCAGCTCACGCGTGCGTGCATCGACGCGGTCGAGCGCATCACCGGCAGCTCGATCGACGTCGCCTCCTACGATTACAACCGCCTCATGACCCATGTGAAGTACATGGCGACGCGCATCCTGCGCGGCGAGCGGTTGAGCATCGACGTGAACGGCACCATCCGGGCGAGCGCGCCCGAGAGCTACCGCGCCGCGGCGGCCGTGTGCACCGAGATGGAGCAGCGCTTCGGCGAGCCGGTGAGCGAGCTCGAGGTCGGGTACCTCGCCATGCACATCGCGCGCGTCGTCGGGGAGTCCGCCGCCCGCTGAGGCGCCGCGGGTTTCCGCGCCGGCTGTCGAATGCCTCTGGTATCCCGACGCGTTCCGGCGTAGGCTGGGAGGACCGCGCGCCCGCCGCGCGCCCCGGATGAAGGAGGCCCCATGGCGTTCGAATGGCTCCAGGAAACCGACCCCGTGCTCTCGGGCATGATCGATGCGGAGCTCGCGCGCCAGCGCGATTCCATCGAGCTCATCGCCTCGGAGAACTTCACGAGCCCGTCCGTCATGGAGGCGGTCGGCAGCGTGCTCACCAACAAGTACGCCGAGGGCTATCCCGGCCGGCGGTATTACGGCGGATGCGAGCGGGTCGACGCGGTCGAGGACCTCGCCCGGAGCCGCGCCTGCGAGCTGTACGGCTGCGCCTTCGCCAACGTCCAGCCCCATTCGGGCGCGAACGCCAACCTCGCCGCCTACGCGGCGCTCATCGAGCCGGGCGACACGGTGCTCGGCATGAGCCTGGACCAGGGCGGGCACCTGACGCACGGCAGCCCGGTCAACTTCTCGGGCAAGCTGTACCGCTTCGTCCCCTACGGGTTGGACCTCGAGACCGAGACCATCGACTACGACGCGCTCGAGCGCTTGGCGCGCGCCGAGCGCCCGGCGCTCATCGTGGGCGGCGCCTCGGCCTACCCGCGCACCATCGACTTCGAGCGCCTGGCTGACATCGCCCATGCGGTGGGCGCCCGCCTCATGGTCGACATGGCCCATATCGCCGGCCTCGTGGCGACGGGCGCGCACCCCTCGCCGGTGGGCGTGGCGGATGTCGTGACCTCGACGAGCCATAAGACCCTGCGCGGCCCGCGCGGGGGCTTCATCCTGACGGACGACGAGGGCCTGGCGCGGGCCATCGACAAGGCGGTGTTCCCCGGGACCCAGGGCGGCCCGCTCATGCACGTGATCGCCGGCAAGGCGGCCGCGTTCGGCGAGGCGCTGACGCCCGGGTTCGCAACATATATAGAGCATGTGGTGGAGAACGCCGCGGCGCTGGGGGAGGGGCTCGCCGAGGGCGGGCTCCGCCTGGTCTCCGGCGGGACGGACAACCATCTGTGCCTGGTGGACCTCACGCCCGCGGATGTGACGGGAAAGGACGCCGAGCGCCTGCTCGAGGACGTGGGCATCACGGTGAACAAGAACGCGATTCCCGGCGAGCCGAGGTCGCCCTTCGTCACGAGCGGGATCCGCGTGGGATCGGCGGCGGCCACGACGCGCGGCTTCACCGCGGACGAGTTCCGCGAGATCGGCGGCCTGATCGCGCGCGTCGTGTTCCATGCGGGCGACGCCGCGGCGCTCGACGCGGTGCGCACCCGGGTGGCCGAGCTCCTCGCGGCCCATCCGCTCTACCCCGGGATGTGATGGGTCATTCTGGTGAATTTGGGGACGGGGTCGTTTCGGTTCATTTGGGTCATTTGGGTCATTCGGGGACGGGGTCGTTTCGGGTCATTTGGGTCATTTGGGGACGGAGTCGTTTCAACCCATGGACCGGGGTCGTCTCGACCCATGCATGCGCGAGGTGACGGGAGCCCGGGCGGATCGGTGCCCGGGCGCGTCACGCATGGGGCGAGACGCGTCCGTCGCGGACGTCCCAGATGCTCGAGGTGCAGGTCCGCAGGAACGCGCGGTCGTGGCTCACCAGCAGCAGCGCCCTCTCTCACGACCTCCTCTGACGACGAAGGGCGGCCCCGCCCAGCGGTGCCGCCCTTCGGATGCGTGCGCGCGATGCCGGCCCTCCGGCCACCGTCCCTAGCCCCAGAAGTCGTCCTCGCCGTCCTCGCGGGGACCGCGGTCGACGTAGAGCTTATGGGTGCGCTTCTCGAGCACGAACGCCGCGATGGCGAAGATCGCGATGCCCGCTACGAACAGGATCGCCACCCCCTCGCGGGTGTTGAACAGAAAGGAAAAAAACGCGTCCATCTGATGCCTTCTCGCCTTCAAACTCGGGAAAGAACTCTCACAAGTATATACTTGCGGGTGCACCGTCATGCCGCCAACCTGAATCTCACATCGCCCTGAGCGCAGGTGGCCCGTTAACACCGGAGGCATCATGCTCGATATCAAGTTCGTTCGCGAGAACCCGGACGCGATCGATACCGCTATGGCAAACCGTCAGACCTCGTGGGACCGCGAGCGGTTCTTCGAGCTCGACGACGCCCGCCGCTCCGTCATCACCGAGGTTGAGGAGCTGCAGGCCACGCGCAACGCCGAGTCCAAGAAGATCGGCGTCCTCATGCGCGAGGGCAAGCGCGACGAGGCCGAGGCCGCCAAGGAGGCCGTGCGCGAGGTCAACGAGAAGATCGACGGCCTTGCGTCCCGCCGCTCGGACCTCGAGGCGCAGCTCACCGATTTCATGGCGCATCTTCCCAATCTGCCCTATGAGGCCACGCCGGTGGGCGTGGACGAGACCGAGAACCCGGAGCGCCGCCGCTGGGGCGTCCCGCGCGATTTCGCAGCTGAGGGCTTCGAGGCCAAGCCGCATTGGGACCTGGGCACCGACCTGGGGATCCTCGACTTCGAGCGCGGTGCCAAGCTCTCGGGGGGCCGCTTCACGGTGCTTTCCGGCGACGGCGCGACGCTCGACCGCGCGCTCGAGAACTTCTTCCTGAACACGCACCTCGCCCGCGGCTTCCGCGAGTTCATCCCGCCCGTGGTGGTCAACCGCGAGATCATGTACGGGACCGGCCAGCTGCCCAAGTTCGAGGATGACGCCTACCATGTGGGCGACGATCAGTTCCTGATCCCCACGGCCGAGGTCGTGCTCACCAACCTGCATGCCGGCGAGGTGCTCGACGCCGCCGACCTGCCGCTGTGGTACACCGCCGGGACCCCCTGCTTCCGCGAGGAGGCCGGGTCGGCCGGCCGCGACACGCGCGGCATCATCCGCCAGCATCAGTTCACCAAGGTCGAGATGGTCAAGTTCGCCACGCCGGAGACCTCCGACGACGAGCTGGAGAGCATGACCGCCGAGGCGGAGTACATCCTGCAGCAGCTCGAGCTGCCCTACCGCGTGATCAGCCTGTGCACCGGCGATCTGGGCTTCTCGGCGCGCCAGACCTACGATATCGAGGTGTGGCTGCCGAGCTACAACAGCTACAAGGAGATCTCCTCGTGCTCCAACTGCGGTGACTTCCAGGCGCGCCGCGCGAACATCAAGTACCGCGACCCCGAGCACTTCAAGGGCACGCGCTTCGTGCACACGCTGAACGGCTCCGGCCTGCCCACCGGCCGCACCATGGCTGCCATCATGGAGAACTACCAGAACCCCGACGGCTCCATCACCATCCCCGAGGTGCTGCGTCCCTACATGGGCGGACGCGAGCGCATCGAGCCGCGCGCATAGGGCCCGCGCGCCGAGCGGCGCCGGGGCCGTCCCGTCCGGCTGCGGCGGGGCCCCGACCCGGTCCCGACACGAACCGCCTCCCATCCACGGACACGGAACGAGCAGTCCGAGGGATGGGAGGCTTTTTCATATCCGCCGGCCCGCGGCCGATGCGCGACCGCCCGCCCCGAGGGCGCGCCGCTGTCAGCCGGCGCAGCGCTCGAAGAAGGCGAGCGCGTTCTCGGCGCACAGCTTGCGGGCGATCCGCTCGCCGAAGCGGCGCTCGAAGGCCTCCTGCAGGCGCGGCATCTTCTCCGCGGACGAGATGCAGGACGGCAGGTCGGTCCCGTCGAAGTCGCTGCCGAGCGCGACGACGTCCTCGCCGCCCATGTCGAGCCAGTGCTCGACGTGGCGGCAGAGGTCATCCTCGGTGGGCTCGGCGGTCTCGAAGGACTCGCTGAGGAAGTCGGGGCAGTAGTTGAGGCCCACGAGGCCCCCGCGGTCCCGGATCTCGGCGAACTGCGCGTCCGTGAGGTTGCGCGGGTGCCCGCAGACGGCGCGGCTGTTGGAATGGCTCGCGACGAAGGGCCGCTCGGCGATGCGGGCGACGTCGGAGAAGCAGGCGTCGTTCAGATGGGAGACGTCGAGCACCATCCCCGCGTCCTCCATGCGGCGCACGACCTCGGCGCCCGTCCGCGTGAGGCCGACGGCGGGGGCGTCGCAGCCGCTCCCGAGCGGACCCTCGGCATTCCAGCTGAGGGATGCCATGAGGACGCCCTCGCCGGCGAGGACCTCGACGAGCGAGGGGTCCGCGGCGAACATGCGGGCGTTCTCGATGGTCTTCACGGCGACGCGGCCCCCGCGCCCGAGCGCATCGCGGATGCCCGCGGGACCGGCGGCCAGCGCGATGGCGTCCGCGTTGTCCGCGATCTCGCGCTCGAGATGGCCCATGACCTGGCGGTAGAAGGCGAGCGACTCCTCGGGCGGGAACTCGTCGTATATAAAGCACGCGAAGCATTGGGCCCAGGGAACCCCGCCCATCTTCGCGATCGAGAGGTGGCAGCCGTTGTCTGTGAGGCGGGTGTCGCCCGGGACGTCCTCGGGGCTGAACGACTCGCTGCCGGCGAGCTGGTGGAAGCGCTGGTCGAGACCGGGCCAGGCCAGGCGGTCGGCGGTATCGCAGTGCAGGTCGAAGACGGGATATGCCATAGTTGCGCTCCTCGGGTCGCGGATACGTCCGCCGGCGGCGGGCCGGCGCGCAACAGCCTACCACGAGCATATGGAGGCCCTGCATCCGATTATAGCGAACATAAGTTCCCACGAACATATGTTTCATATTCGGGTATACTTGACAGTGAGGAGAAGGGGTCGAGGACAAGGAGGATGGAAATGGCAGATGGGGTCCGGACGCGGGCCGTCCTGTACGCGTACGGCGGAGACGGGGAGGATGTGCTGGTCGAGTGCTCGGTCGATCCCGAGGGCGTCCTGCGCGTCGTGCAGCGCAGCGCGGGCCCGCTCACGCGGCTGTGCTTCGACGAGAGCCCCCATGAGGCCGAGTTCGAGCTCGATGCGCCGGCTGCGGAGGAATTCGCGCGCCAGATGGGGGTGGATCGCGCTGAGATGCTGCCCGCGGCGCTGCAGCTGCGTTTCGCGGGTCCGGACAGCTCCCTCATGATCCGCGAGGACCTTCGGGGACGCGGGTTGGGCTATCGGGTCCGCGAGCGCCCCCTCGTGCGCTGAGTCCGCCTGCGGGTCCGAGGGGGCGGCCTCCCGAGCGCATGCCCCTTCGTCCAGCATGCGGCGCTCGCCCTTGTGCGCGTGGGTGCCGTTCGGTACGGGAACACGCATCAAATCGAGCGGTTTCTGAATATCGATATCCCATCCGTATGAGGGGATAAACAAGTCCGTTCTGGCCGTTCTCTGAGATCGGTACAACTGTGGAGAGACGAACACAAAGCATTTCTGCAGGTAGATAGGGTTGTTAAAAAGTTTTTCAGAAAACTTTGGTTTCGCGCTTGACGCAGTAGGGGGCCGATGGCATTATATGTCTTGCGTTGCGGCGTTACCTCAGCTGGATAGAGGGTCTGACTACGAATCAGAACGTCACAGGTTCGAATCCTGTACGCCGCACCAGCCGAGAATGAGAGGTGCCCCGGAAGGGGCACCTTTTTTTGTAACGGTAACGACCGCGCATCGTCCCCTGGGATTGTTTCGGGTACGTGCCTATCGCCGAAAACGCAGGGGCCCCGTGCGCCCGGGCGGGCACAATACAAGCCGAGTAGGAAAAACGGAAGCGCGTGTCTATGCGAGCGAGGCGGCGGTGCCATGGCGACCGGAACGACTATCAAGCTATCGATCCTGGCCCGGAGGAAGCGGTTCCCCCGGCTTCCCGGGCAGCCGGAGGGTGCCTCGTTCGGCATCCTGTGGGATGCCGGTCCCATCCCCGCCGACGGCGTGTGCTATGTCGTGGAGTTCGTCGATCGTTCGAGCGCCCGCATCCTGGGATACGTGGCGACCGGCGGGCGCGTGTTCCGCAGGGGCGAAGCGGGTGCCCGCGCCTCGGATCCCGATGAGCTCGCCCTCGCGCTCGTGCGCGATGAGGGGGCGATTCTCGGCGACGTCTACGTCCGCCGACCGGGCGGCAGGCTGGAGCGCGCCACGTCGTTTCGCGGGACCTTCGCCGGGACCCTGCGCGAGGTCTCGGACGTGACGACGTGGAACACCGAGCGCAGTCTCGTCTACCACGAGTTCGCGGCCACCATGTTCCTGCGGCTGTGCGTGTTCGGCATGGACGCGGCTGCGATGCAGGGCGCTCAGGCGCCCGCGGGCGGCCTCGAGCGCCTCGCCGAGCCGGTCGAGGTCTTCGCCGGATTCGGCGAGATGCCGCTGCCCGACGCGATCGCCGCGCTGCGGTACCGCTGCGAGCGCGCCGAGCGCCTGTCGGGTATCGAGGCCTTCGCCTACCGGGTGTTCTCCGAGGTCGATCTGCCCCGCCTGCGCGAGATCGCCGCGAAGGGCGCCCTGTCCCTCGCGCGGATCGAGCGGATGGGCGGCTTCTACATCAACTTCGACCGCGAGCGGACCTCCCCGGAGGACGTCGCCTTCCTGATCTCGGTGGAGGCGGCGCTCAACCGCGTGTCATGCGTCCTGGACAAGCTGGGTTCGGGGTTGGCGCCGGTGTCGACCTCGCCGAGCGAGGAGGCGTGCACCGCCATGGAGCTCGATGCCCTGGAGGGGGTCACCTCCGCGGTCGACCGCCTCGTGCACGGTATGGGCCGCGGGGAGGGCGACGGGCGGCGCCCGGGGACGGTCGCGTGCCGTCCGGGCGGCGAGTGGGATACCCGCTTCGCCTTCGCCGAGCTCTGCGAGGGTCTGAACCTCATCGTGCGGCTCGAGTACCGCTATGACTGCGATGTCGCCGCGGGCAGGATGGCGGTCAGCCTGATGAAGCCGCCCGCCTCCGTGATGCCCCGCAGGACCTGGCGCCCCGGCACGGGATGGCAGGAGGCCGACGGGGCGCTGCGCGCGGCCATGGCGGAGGAATACGGCTGCCGCATGGGGCTCGTCGCAGCGGCCGCGGCCTTCGCGGCGAGTCCGTTGACCGAGCGCTGCCTGGTCGAGGTGCGCGACGCGGTCGACGGCTCGTGCACGGCGCGCGCATTCGACCGGGCGGGGTTCATGGCGGAGACCGTCCCGCTCGCGCGGGAGCTCGTCGGCGTCCCGCTCGGCGGCCGCGGCGGGGTGACCTCGTTGCGAGCGCATGAGACGTCCGAGCGCTTCGACCGCATCGCCCCCTCGGGGCTGCTTCTGCCCCCGGGGGCGGACGGGCGCCCGCTGCCTGCGGAGCTGCGCGACCTGCTGCTCGCCGACACCGTCTCGGAGCTCGAGGTGCTCGAGGACCCTGCCGACCCGCTCATGCGCCGCTTCAACGAGGTGAAGGAGCTGATCGCCTCCGACCCCGCGCGGGCCGAGGCGGGTCTGACCGAGCTCATCGAGGAGGGGCAGGCGTCCTGCGTCGCCGCCGAGCTCACGTCGGCGGTTCCGATGCAGACGCAGTTCTGCGAGAACCACCTGGGGCGCATCATCCTGCCGATGCTCGTCGACGGGACCGGCGTGCGGATCCACCGCGCCCCCGATGCGCTCTACTTCGCCCAGTACGAGCTGTGCAACATGTACGCGCGCGCCGAGGCCTACGAGCGGGCGCTGCCCGAGGCGCGCCGCCTGCTCGACATCGCCTCGACGTCCATGCAGGCCCACTTCACGCTGGTCAACGTTCTCGCACGTCTGGGCATGTACGACGAGGTGGTCGAGGTCGCGAAGCACGGCCTGCGCGCCGCGTGCGACCGCGAGGCGGCGGGCTACCTCTACTACCGCCTCGCCTTCGCGCTCTGGAACCGCGGGGAGAAGTCCGGCGCGCTCGCGTGCTACAGCATGGTGCCGTCGGGCGACCAGGTGAGCGCGGTGGCGCGCGAGGAGATGCGGGAGCTCATGAACGAGATGGGCCGCACGGAGCCCATGGGCCGCGCGGAGGTCACCGGGACGCTCAGGGCGTGCGGCATTCCCGTCGCCCCGACCGACGAGCTGTACCGCCGCATCGCGGACGCCGCGGTGCTCCTGGCCGACAACGGCTTCCTGTACCTGGCGGCGCGGTGCGCCTACGGTATGTGGCGCCTGCGCGGCAACGACGAGCTGGGCGTGGTGAGCCGCTCGCTGCTGGGGTAGGAGGTTCTAGCCCAGGACCTCGCGCCATTCCAGGGGGAAGCGCATCGGATTCAGGGAGACGCTCTCATGCGCCGAGATAAGTGCTTCGAGGCCGTCGAGCATCGACGGCCACCGTTCCGGCCACGACCTGTCGTAGATCCTCTTGAGCACAAGGAACGTCGGGAACTCCTTGTCGCTGTCGTATCCAGAGTCTTTCTTCAGCAGATTCGCCCTCGTGGTCATGACGCGGTTATACAGACGGCTGTGGTGGCCGCAGATGTTCCTGATGTATGTCAGGTGCCGTAGCCAGCTCCTCAGGATGAAGGGCTTCACCCCGAATTCGCCGGCTATCGACTTTGCGACGCCGCTTTTCGCTGGATCGAGGTTCCCGTAGAGTTGGGACACCGTCCCCATGCTCATTATCTCGACCGCAGCCCATATCGGCAGGTCTCCGTACTTCTCGACGTTGTGGACCGCGCAGGGGGCGCCGTCACGCAGCGCCCTGTTACGCTCCCTGATAAGGGATTCCATGGAATGGGAGTGTGCCCTAGCGCTCCTGAAGTATCGGTTGTCCTCGTGTGCCAACGGTCCGCATTCCATCGCCATGTGGTATGCGAAGAGGGCGCGTGCTTTGATCTCGATCGGGGCGATGGCATCCCATACCCATCTACGCAGCGCGCAGTCAAGCGCGTAGGTATTCCAAATCGAATCGAACGTCGTATTCGGGATAAAGCGACCGTCCCGCTCGTATGTGAGCCAATATCCTCGCAGCCGGTAAAAGTTAGTCTCAGACAGGCGTTTCAACGCCAGTTCTCTGTCATCGATGGTCAGTCCGCGGGTGCTCATGAGATTCAGCTGATCGCTGAATGATAGAGGGGGCTTCATAGGGGTAAAAAACGACCCCGCCTGGTTCGCTCCACATTCATGGGTCGCGTGCGGGGTACTGTTAACGCAATTATGGCCCATCTCGCCGCATCCTTTCAATGCCGTTTGCAGATTCGACATCTCGATCGCGCCTATTCTTCCGCCGCCGCTTACGAGTGTAATCGGCTGTGTAGACACGGAAGCGGGGTGGGAGGTGCCATGAGGTCGAGGATGGGCGAGCTCCGCTTCCGAATCGGATCCTTTCAGCAGGGGCTCTCCTGGAGGACGGATATCAGACTGCGCTTTCCTCAAATGCGGAAGACTGGTTCGACCGTGCCCGGCCCGGTGCGGCGGAAGCCTCGTGCGCCGATTCATTTCCTTATCTGGCAAGATGGTTCGCATCATTACCGGGGAACGCTCGCGCGTTCCCTCGGTCTCGCGACCTCATCGGTTCGAATCCCCGCGTGCGGCAAAGAAAAAGCCCGCCTCCGAGGGGGAGACGGGCGTTCACATCGACTGGCGGAGAGCTGGGGATTCGCGTCCGCCTGCGGCGTCCGCACGCTCCGGGCGGCATCCGCCGCCCTCGCGCGCTCGCCGGGGAACGCTCGCGCGTTCCCTCGGTCTCGCGACCTCATCGGTTCGAATCCCCGCGTGCGGCAAAGAAAAAGCCCGCCTCCGAGGGGGAGACGGGCGTTCACATCGACTGGCGGAGAGCTGGGGATTCGAACCCCAGATTCCCTTGTGGGGAATACTCGCTTAGCAGGCGAGCACCTTCGGCCTCTCGGTCAGCTCTCCGGAGCAGCCGCATTATCATACCCCAGATGCGTCATGCAGCACAAGGACGAAGGCGCAAGTCTTCAAACTATCTGCGCGCCGCCAGGGGGTGTCGCGCGTCGGCGTCCCCTGAGCCGCCGCAGGGCGCCGACATCGGCGTTCCCTCAGGCGAAGAACGGCTCATCGATGACGATGTCCGCCCGATGCCGCCGCACCGTCTCCCAGGAGAACAGGTCGGCGAGCTGCGCGGCGCTGCGCGGGCGATCGTCCTCGCACATGCCGGCGAAGAACGCGAGACGGCCCAGCAGCCGTTCGGGGCTTCCGAAGACGCGCTGGAGCTCGCCCAGGTCGCAGTCGCGTTCGCGTTTGGAGAGCCTTCGCCCGTCCGGCGCCACGAGCATGGGGACGTGCGCGTAGGCAGGCTCGGCGAACCCGAGCAGGCGCTGCAGGTAGATCTGGCGCGCGACGGAGCCCAGCAGGTCACGTCCGCGGACGACCTCGGTGACGCCCATCGCCGCATCGTCGACGACCACGGCGAGCTGGTAGGCGAAGACCCCGTCGCTGCGCCGTACGAGGAAGTCGCCGCATTCGCGCGCGAGGACCTCGCGACGCGGTCCGAAGACGCGGTCGGTGAAGGCGACGGTCCCCGCGGGGTCCGCCTCGTCGGGAACGCGCAGCCGCAGGGCGGCGGGGCGCTTGCGGGCGCGCTCGGCCACCTGCTCGGGCGCGAGGTCGCGGCAGGTTCCGGCGTAGACGGGGGTGCCGTCGCTCGCATGGGGGGCGCTCGCCGCGTGGAGCTCGGCGCGCGAGCAGAAACAGGGGTAGACCAGGCCGAGCCCCTCGAGCCGCTCGAGGGCGGCGCGGTACAGGTCGAGCCGGTCGCGCTGGTAGACGGGGCCCTCGTCCCAATCGAGCCCGAGCCAGCGCAGGTCGTCGATGATCTGGCGGGCGAGCTCGGGGGAGGCGCAGCGCGGGTCGAGGTCCTCGATCCGCAGCACGAGCCTGCCGCCCTGCGAGCGGACGGACAGCCACGTCATGAGCGCGGAGTAGATGTTGCCCAGGTGCATGCGGCCCGAGGGCGATGGGGCGAACCGGCCGGTCGTCGTGCGGCCGGATACGGGGTGCGAGGTATCCATGCGCACGAGTATAGGGCATGCCGACCGCGATCGGACGGCGGCGCGCGGGCCCCTTCCGCGGAGGCGGTCGCCGGCCCCGCCCGTCTGCCGCGCGGCGCCCGCGGCCCCGCTTCGGCTGCCTCCCACCCGCCGCCCGCACCCGGGTGCGTCCGGCGCGCCCGGGCGACACGGCCCCTCCGCATGGGAGCGCCCCCGTCGCCCGGGGATCGGGGGCGGGGGCGCTCGGAAGCCGTCTGCGCCCGCACGGGTCGGCGGGCGGGGGGCCGCCTAGAGCGGCAGCGCGGTCATCTGCGTGTAGACGCGGGACTGGTACTCGCGGTCCAGGTCGTACAGCCCCTTCGGGTCGCAGCCGAACAGCTTCATGTTGGTGATCATGTCGCGGGCGTTGGTCTCCTCCTCGCCCTGCTCCTTCACGAACCAGTCGAGCATGCGCATGGCGCGGATGTCGTGAGCCTCCTGGGCCACCTCGTAGCAGCGGTGGATGAGGCTCGTCACGTACTCCTCGTGCTCCAGGCCGGCCTCGAGCGGGGCGAGGTCGTTGTCGAAGGTCTTGTCCGGCTGGGCGATGGCCTTCATGGTGGGCTTGTAGTCGTTGTCGAGCAGATAGCGACGCAGCGCCATGGCGTGGTCCATCTCCTCCTTCGCCTGGATCTCGTACCAGTTCGCGAAGCCCTTGAGGCCGCGGTCGTCATAGTAGTCGGCGAAGGTGAGGTACAGGTAGGAGGAGTAGAGCTCCTTGTTGATCTGGTCCTCCAGGACCTCGGCGACCTTCTCGTTGATGGCCATGTGCATCGTCTCCCTCTCGTGGACGCGGGTATCCCGCGCGAGCATCTCGCGCGCTCG
>NZ_JAQECM010000018.1:0-7213 GCF_027669965.1 Candidatus Collinsella stercoripullorum
CCCGGCGGCGGCCGTCGGCGCGCTGCTCGCGCTCGGGGCGGCCGGCGCCGCCGCGGGCACCCGGATCAGGCGCCGGGCGGACCGGTAGCGGACCGCAGCTGACAGCGGGCTCGGGAAGGGCGCGTCGGGGTTCCCGGCGCGCCCTTTCGCCACCGGGGGCGGGCCACCGGGGACGCGTCGTCGGGGATCGGCCCTGCCGTCGGGAGGGCGGGTCCTCCCATCGCGGGCGGCTCCGCCACGGGTCCTACCATCGGCGCGGACCCCGCCGGATGCGCCCGTCCCCAGCGGCTCGCCACCGGGGGCAGGGCCCGCCCCCTGATGCGGAATTAACCGAGTCATAACCGAGGAGGCTATCCAAGACGGCGGTTTTTGCTATAGTTTTGAGCAATCTACTGTTGGAGGATTGCTCACGCACATGTCCGCATCAAGCGACGGTTCCACATCCCGAAGTACCACGGGCGCGAGTCACGAGCCCGAGCCTTCCCATGCCTTCGACGCCGACGGCGAGCCGTCGGCCGCCGCGCCGGTCCTGAGCGGGACCGCCCCGTCCGAAGAACCCGCCCCGTCCATCGACGGCTCCGTCTGCGCGTCGTGCCCCAAGCGCCGCCGCTGCTGCCCGCAGCGCCCGCGCCCGGAGCACCGCGGGCGCGCCCCCAAGGAGCCGCCGCATTACACGGTGGGCGAGGAGATCGCCAACTCCATCACGCACGGCATCGGCGTGCTGCTCGGCATCGCCGGGCTCGTCCTGCTGATCGTCAAGGCCGCCCTGGACGGCGCGCAGCCGGCGTATCTCGCCTCCGCCATCGTCTTCGGCGTCTCGATCATCCTCGAGTACCTCGCCTCGACGCTCTACCACGCCATCCAGGTCCCCGGCGCCAAGCGGATCTTCCGCATCATCGACCACAGCTGCATCTACCTGCTGATCGCCGGGTCCTACACGCCGTTTCTGCTCATCACCCTCGAGCCCTACGGCGGCATCGTCATGTTCGTCGTCATCTGGGCGCTCGCCTTCGCGGGCATCTCGTTCGAGATCATCGGCCGCCAGCGCCAGCCGCGCTGGGTGACCATCACCATCTACCTGGTCATGGGCTGGCTCGTGGTGTTCCGCCTGCCGCAGCTCGTCGCCGCGCTCGACCCGCTCGCGCTCGCGCTGCTCGTGGTCGGCGGGCTGTGCTACACCATCGGCTGCGCCTTCTACCTCATGAAGAAGATCCGCTACATGCACAGCGTCTGGCACCTGTGGGTGCTCGCGGGCAGTATCTTCATCTTCATGGTGGTGATCCTCTTCGTGATCTGACCGTCGCGGCGCGCAGGCGCCGCATCGCTCCCGGACCGCCGGCCCCGCCGACCTCGGGCGCCCGGCCCGGTCCCTTCCGGCGCCCGCCTTCGCGCGGGCCCCGTCGACCCATCCGTCCCGACCCGCCCGCGCCCTGCGGGCGCACCGTACACCGCGACCTCGGAGCTCTGATTTCCATCCCATGGGCATAGCAATCTCCATCATCGCCACGCTTTTGCTCACCGTCCTGAACGGCTACTTCTCCATGTCCGAGATGGCGCTCACCACAGCCAAGCACGCCAGCCTGGAGCACGACGCGGAGGAGGGCGACCGGCGTGCCGCCCGCGCGCTCGAGCTCTCGACCGACTCCACCGACTTCCTCGCGACCATCCAGGTCGCCATCACGCTCGTGGGCTTCTTCTCCGCGACCGTCTCGTCCAACACCCTCTCCGAACCCCTGACCGACTGGGTCGAGTCCTTCGGCGTGGCGCCCCTCACCGCCGTGGCGCCGGTCGCCTCCCCCGTCGTCATCACGCTCATCGTGTCCTACCTGTCCATCGTCATCGGCGAGCTCGTGCCCAAGCGCATCGGCCTGTCCGACGCCGAGGGCATGGCGAAGTCGGTCGCGGGCCCGATCTCGGCCTTCCGCAAGATCGCCAAGCCACTCGTCTGGCTCACCCAGGCGTCCGCCAACGGGCTGTCCGCGCTGCTCGGCATCAAGAGCGCCGACGACCGCCAGAACGTCTCCGAGGAGGAGATCAGGTACATGATCTCCGAGCAGGACACCCTGCTCGACGAGGAGAAGCGCATCATCCACGAGGTCTTCGACCTGGGTGACGCCGTGGCGCGCGAGGTCATGGTGCCGCGCGTCGACGTGACCATGTGCGAGGAGACCGACACGCTCTCAGACGTGCTCTCCATCATGCGCGAGACCGGCTTCTCGCGCGTGCCCATCTACCGCGAGGACCTGGACTGCATCGTGGGCATCGCCCATATCAAGGACCTCATCGAGCCGGTGCTCGCCGGCCACGGCGACATGCGGGTGGGCGAGGTGGTCCGCGACGCCACCTTCGTCCCGGACACCAAGGACATCCTGCCGCTGCTCTCCGAGATGCAGACCGCCCACGAGCAGATCGTCGTCGTGGTGGACGAGTACGGCGGCACGGCCGGTATCATCACCATCGAGGACATCGTCGAGGAGTTCGTGGGCGAGATCGAGGACGAGTTCGACCCGGACAACAAGTACCTCACGCGGCTTTCCCGTCGCGAATGGTTGGTGGACGGGCGCTTCTCGTGCGATGATGCTATCGAGCTCGGTTGGCCCATCGAGGAGAGCGACGACTACGAGACCGTGGCCGGCTGGATCTTGGACATGTGCGACTCGGTGCCGGACATCGGCGAGGTGTTCGAGCGCGACGGGTACAAGTTCAAGGTGCAGTCCATGCGCGGCCAGCGCATCTCGCTCATCCGCGTGACCGGGCCGGATCCGGCCGAGGCCCCCAAGGAGGCCGAGGACGGGGACGAGAAGAAGGACGCGTAAGCCGCCCGCACCCCTCGCGTCGCGCACGGCGGGAGGGTCGCGGCGGGAAACCGATACGAAGGCGGGTAAGCCATGGCTCAGCTGTTCAACATCCTGAAGATCACCGTGGGCAAGGACGCCCTCGACGCGCGCGTGCTCGTGAACCCGGGCGTGCCGCTGCGGACCTCGGAGGACATCGAGGCCACGGCGCGCGTGTACTACCTGGCCCCGGCCATCGCCAAGCACCTGTGCCTGGGCGACGCGGGCCGCGAGTTCCAGGAGTGCATGGGCGACACCGAGCTGGCGCACCTGCTCGAGCACCTCACCGTCGAGATCATGAACGAGACCGGCCTCGCGGGCCGCGTCTCCTGCGGGCGCACGCGGCAGGTCCCGGGCGATGAGCGGCTGTTCGACGTCGAGCTGTCCTGCCCGGACGACGCGCTCACCGTGGGCGCCCTGTCGTCGGCGACCTTCATGATGGACTGGGCCTTCCTGCACGCGGACGCCCCGGCCCCCGATTTCCCCGGCACCGTGGCCGCCCTGCGCAAGCTCGTGCTCAACCTGCGCGGCGAGGACGACGAGCCGGCGGGGGAGGACGGCGCCCCGGTCGACGTCGCCGTCTCCGCGGCCCCGGCGCCCTCGCAGGACGCGCCGTCCGCGGCCCCCGACGCCGCGCCGCGCCGGATCGACACCGAGGGCATCCGCCCGCACTACAAGGCCGGGCGCGTCGGCAACCCGCCGGCCAAGCGCGTGGCCGACGTCAAGCCCGTCTACGGCGGCGCCGCGGGCGAGGCGCGCGCGGCCGCTCCCGCGCGGGATGTGGCCGACCCGGACGCGACGGTGACGATGCGCCCGGTCGAGTAACCGTCGAGTATCCGCGGGCGCCGCGGGTATAATGAGGTTTCCATCTGAACGTTGACTCTTGAGGAGGAGCAGCATGGGTAAGGGATTCAGCTTCGTCGCAGGTGCCGTGATCGGCGCCGCCGCCGGCACGGTCATCGGCATCCTGATGGCTCCCCGCTCCGGCGCGGAGACGCGCGCCATGGCCGCCGATATGGCCAACGACGCGTGGGACAACGCGCGCGACATCTACGAGCAGGGTGTCGACCAGGCACGCGCCGCGGCGAGCGACTTCGGTCCCATGGTCGACGCCAAGACCGACGAGCTGCGCGCCAAGGTCGACCTCGCCCGCGAGCGCATGGACCAGCTGCGCGAGCAGCTGAACGACGCCATCGCCGGCGGCTCCGTGACCCCCGCCGCCGACGTGGTGGTCGAGTCCGTCGCCGACGCGCCCGCCGACGGCGCCTCCGCCGAGGCGTAGATGCGCGTCTCCGATTTCCAGGGCGTCCGGGTCTACCGCGCGCCCGCGAAGGGGAGGCGCACCGGCCGGGACGGCGCCCCGGTGGAACCCAAGCGCCTGGGCAAGGTGCACTTCGCGGTGTTCTCGCCCGGCGGCCGCCGCGTGGTCGGCTTCATGGTCAAGCTCCCCGATGTCGTCGGCATGATCAAGCAGCCCGACCGCTTCGTCGCGCTCGACGCGCTCGAGATCTACGAGGGCGTGCTCTGCGTGGAGGATCTCAAGGAGAACTTCGACGCCGCCGCCGCCAAGCGGCTGGGGGTCGATCTGGACACCTGCCTCATCTGGACGGGCATGGACGTCGTCGCGCAGGGCGGCGAGCGCCTGGGCTACTGCGCGGACGCGGTTTTCTCCGGCAAGACCGGCAAGGTCGACCTCTTCGTGCTGACCGAGGGGGATGCCTCCGCCATGCTCGTGGGCAACCGCGAGATGCCCGCATCCCTGCTCAAGGGGTACCGCGACGGCGCGATGATCGTCTCCGACGAGGCCGTCGAGCTCGCGTTGACCGGCGGCGTCGCGGCGAAGGCCGCCGAGGCGAGCGTGGCCATCGGCGCCAAGGCGAAGGAGGGCGCGGCCAAGGCCAAGAAGGAAGTGGCCAAGCTCAAGCTCGACGAGAAGGGCGCCAAGGCGGTCGACAAGGGGAGCCGCGCGCTCGGCAAGCAGCTCGGCAAGACGCGCGGGATGTTCTCCGCCTTCGCGAGCGAGTATCGCAAAGCCTCCAAGTAGCGGGAAGGGGCGGGTGCGTCCCCCGTCCCCGGCAGGGCGCCCGCCCGTCGGGGAGACGGGGCCGGCCGCCCCTTTCCGCAGCTCTCGACATACGGATCGGGGAGAACCAGTGCCTAACTACACCACCTCCTACTCCACCAAGCCCAGAAAGCCGCATCATCGGCGCCCCGCCACGGGCGACCAGCTGCCCTCCGCCCGCCGCCGCGCGCAGCGCCGTCCCGGCGCGCAGTACCTCCACCACTCGCAGGGGTTCGGCCGTCGGACGAGCGGCCGGAGGCCCCGCCGCCGCGACGCGCGCCGGCCGTACGCCATCATCGCCGTGGCCTGCGCCGCCCTGCTGTTCATCGCGAGCGTCGTGTGGTACCTGAACCGCGGCGTCACCGTCTCGCTCAACGGGTCCGACGTCTCGGTCCGCATCAACTCCTCGGTCCAGCAGCTCATCGATGACAACCAGCTCAGCTACCGCACGGGCGACCTGCTCGCGGTGGACGACACCGTGCTGGAGAAGCGCGGCGGGGAGCGCTACTCCGTGAAGGTGGACGACGAGCAGATCGACAACGACGACCTCTCCTCGACCGCGCTCGCCGGAGGCGAGGCGATCGAGATCGGCAACGGCCGCGACGAGTACGAGGAGCACGAGGTCATCGCCACCGAGATCCAGCCCGCGCTCACCGTGAAGGGCACGGGCGCCATCCAGTACGTGCAGACGTGGGGCGTGCCCGGCCGGTCGGAGGTGTGGGTCGGCTCGGTGTCCGGCAAGACGGCCGACCGCGGCGTGGTCCAGGAGGTGCAGGACTGCGTGGTGCGCGCGACGTCGGTCTCGCCCGACGAGGGCTCCTACGTGGCGCTGACCTTCGACGAGGGGCCGAGCAGCTACACGGAGCAGATCGTCTCGATCCTGGAGGAGAAGGGCGTCGGCGCGACGTTCTTCCTGCAGGGGGACCGCAGCGAGGAGCACCAGGCCGCCGCCCGGGCCATCGCCGACGCCGGGTTCGAGCTCGGGTCGAACTCCTACAGCGACACCGACCTCACGGCGCTGTCCGGCGACGACCTGCGCAGCCAGATCACCCGCGGGTTCGATGCCGTGAAGGACGCGTCCGGCGTCGAAACCAGCCTGCTGCGGGCGCCCTACGGCCTGTTCTCCGAGTCCTCGTGGAGCGAGGCGATGGACCTGGTGAGCGCGGTGGTGAGCTGGAACCTCGATTCGGGCGACTACCTGCTCCCGGGCGCCGGCTCCGTGGTGGATACGGTGATGGGCTCGGTCGCGAACGGCAACATCATCCTGCTGACGGACAACGAGACGACCGGTGCGCAGACGGTCGAGGCGCTGCCGCAGCTCATCGACAGCCTGCAGGCCCAGGGTTTCACGCTCGTGAGCCTGTCCGACCTGATCGCGACCGATTCCAAGCTCGCCGAGGAGCTCGACGTCTCCCGCGTCTCCATGCCGGATGACGCGGCGCTTCCGCAGGTGAAGAAGGATACGGCGGACCAGGACGCGTAAGCGGGCGTTCGGCTGGCGTTCCCGCTTCCGCGGCGATGCCCGGTCTCCCGTTCCGAGCCCGTCCTCCATCCGTCAACGGTTGCGCGATGCGGTTGCTGAAGGGCTGCGGAAACCGTCCCGTCGCCCGGTTTCGGGCTACAATGGCCGAGAAGGACGTCGCCGGCTCCAGCGTGTAGACGGAAAGTCGACGGACGTCCGTGACAATGAGAGCGATCGGTGCCCGCACGCGCCCATACGCTGCGGGCACAGGGGTATGCAGCGGATCTGGATGTAACGATGAGCGACAGCAAGCAGCCCGGACGGGACGTCCCGCGCGCGACGGACGCCCGTTCCAGCATGGAAGGCGCGCAGAACGGGCGGGACCAGCGTCCGGCGGGGCATGCCGCCGGGACGGGAGCCTCGCATCCGGGGCATCGGGGTTCCGCGGGGACCCATAAGCCCCTGCAGATCAAGATCGGCGGCTCGGCCGCCCCGCATCGGTACTCGGCGACGGGCGGACAGCGCCCGGCGCGCCCGCACGCCTCGGCGGGACAGGGTACGGCCGCGGGCCGGACGCAGCACGCGTCCGCGTCATCCGCCCGCGATGCCGGAAAGCCCGGCGCCAAGCCCGGCGCCCCGGGCACCCCGGGCGTCAAGAAGGCCGTCGCGCCGGGTGCCTCCACCGGGCAGGGTGCCGGTGCCAAGACCGGCGCCCCGTCCGAGCCCACGGCTCCCGGCCCCGGTTCCGAGCAGTCCGCGCCCGCGGAGAAGGCGCAGGGGGCGGCGCATCCCGCCGCTGCGCATCCCCGCAAGCGGCCTGCCGACGCGGGCCGGCCGCACGCCCAGGCGCCCTCC
>NZ_JAQECM010000018.1:7376-37347 GCF_027669965.1 Candidatus Collinsella stercoripullorum
ATCGTCATCGCGGCGGCGCTGGGGATCGGCTACCAGTTCTTCTGGCGCAGCGTCGAGTTCAGCGTCAACGGCGAGGAGCGGACCGTCCAGATCAACACGAGCGTCCAGCAGCTGCTGGAGGACAACGACTACTTCGGCGTCAAGGCCGGACGGCTGCTCTCGGTGGGCGGCAACGTCATTTCCGAGGACGGCGGCGACCGCTGCGCGGTGACCTTCGACGGGGAGCAGCTCGAAGCCGAGGACCTCGTCGAGGCCCGCGTGGTCGACGACTCCCAGATCACGGTGGCCGACGGTGCGGACGCGGTCGAGCCCTACAAGGAGGAGACGGTCGACGCGCTGCCCGGCATCCAGATGGACGGCAGCGGCGCCATCCAGTTCGTGTCGCAGTGGGGCAAGGCGGGCAAGAAGGTGGTCTGGACCGGCGAGCAGTCCGGCGAGACCGTCGACAAGGAGGTCATCGAGGAGCCCGTCGACATGGTGGTGAGCGCCCTCAACCCCAAGCCGAAGGGGGACAAGAAGTACATCGCCCTCACCTTCGACGACGGCCCGAGCGGCTACACCGACGACATCCTCGCCATCCTCAGGGAGAAGAACGCCAAGGCGACCTTCTTCAACCTCGGCGGAAACGCGGGCGCGCGGTCCAAGACGGTCGTCGACAACGGCAACCAGCTGGCGAGCCATACCAACCAGCACATGAACCTGCCCACCTGCGACCGCGACACGCTGCGCTCGGAGATCACCACGGCGGCGGACGCCATCGAGCAGGCGTCGGGCGTGAGGCCGCAGATGATTCGCGCGCCGTACGGGGCGTTCACCGCCACGGAGTGGGCGCGGTCGGCGGACCTCATCAGCTGCAACGTGCTGTGGAACATCGACACCCTCGACTGGAAGCTGCCCGGGGCGTCCTCGATCACGAACAACGTGCTCACGAACGCCTACAACGGGGCGATCGCGCTCATGCACGACGGCGGAGGAAACCGCAGCCAGGACGTCGAGGCGCTCCCCGCCATCATCGACGGGCTGCGCGCCGACGGATACGAGCTGGTCACGGTGTCCGATCTCATGGAGCTCGACGGGCGCTTCCCCGAGGACGTCGTCAACGGCACGGTCGAGATGCCCGAGGACGCGGCCCTCCCCGCCCTCTAGCGGGCGCCGGAAGTCGGCTGCGGGACCGTCGGCTGCGCGCCGTCGGCCATGCGGGTCGGATGCGGCGCGCGATCGGGCCGCCGCTTGCGCGCGGTCCGTGCGGCCCGCACCCCGGTCGCGGTGCCGCCGCCCGCGCGCGGTCCGCGTCGCCCCCCAAACGACCCCCGGTCGATGTATAGTAGAGACCGCTCCCGCCCGACGGCGGGAGCGTTTCGCGTATGGGCCAGTCGAAAGGAACGCGGTGAAAACCAAACCCCGACCACACAGTAGCTGACCCTGGCGGACGCCCTTCGAGCGGCGCGCGCCGGGGTAGCGCGCCATAGCTTTCCATCCTGTTCTCGAAGGAGCGCCATGAACTACCTTTCCGAGATGCTCAGGCTGCCGGTCGTCGATTCGACGGGCGAGCGCATCGGCATCGTCAACGACCTGGGCATCGCCACGGGCGAGGTCTTCCCGCACGTGACCTCGCTGGCCTTCCAGGGCCCGGGCAAGACGCCGTTCATGATCTCCTGGCGCAAGTACGTCGAGCGCTTCGATGACGACGGGGTCTACCTCAAGGTGCCCGCCACCGACATCCGCTTCTCCTACCTGCAGCCCGACGAGGTCCTGCTCGCCCGCGACATCATGAACAAGCAGATCGTGGACACGCAGGGGCTCAAGGTCGTGCGCGTGAACGATATCAAGCTGTCGACCTCCGGTGAGAACCAGCTGCGCCTGCTCGGCGCCGAGGTCGGCGCGCGCGGGCTCCTGCGGGCGCTGCACCCGGCCCTCGAGCGCGTGGCGGTCCGGCTCGCCCGCGCCGTGGGGAAGCCGATCCCCGAGGAGATCATCGCCTGGTCGTACATGGACCTGCTCGAGCGCTCGACCCAGACGATCAAGCTCTCGGTGTCCCACAAGACCCTGGGCGAGCTGCACCCCGCAGACATCGCCGACATCATCGAGCAGCTGGACCCGCGCCTGCGCGGCGAGGTGTTCGCCCAGCTGGATACCGCCCAGGCGGCGGAGGCCATCTCCGAGTTCGATGACGACGAGCTCGTCGCGGAGATGCTCGAGGGCCTGTCCGACCGCGACGCGTCGTCCATGCTCGCGCTCATGGACCCCGACGACGCGGCGGCGCTCATCGAGGAGCTCGACTACGAGAAGGCCGAGAAGCTCCTGCGCCTGATGGGCGTCAAGGAGGAGCGCGCCATCCGCACCCTGCTCGGATACGAGGAGGACACCGCGGGACGCATTATGACCAGCGAGTTCGTCGCGCTCCCGGCCACCGCGACCGTGGCCGACGCCATCGAGGGCCTGCGCGGGCTCGACGAGGACTTCGAGAGCGTCTACTACGTCTACACCACCGATGCGGACGGCGCGCTGACCGGCGTGCTGTCGCTGCGCACGCTGATCGTGGCCGACCGCGACGCGCGCCTGAAGGACCTGGCGTACCGCGACCTCGTGTGGGTCGCGCCCGATGTGGACCAGGAGGAGGTGGCCGAGGAGATGACCAAGTACAACCTCGCGGCCATCCCCGTGTGCGACGAGCGCCGGCACATCCTGGGCATCGTCACGGTGGACGACGCCATGGAGGTCATGAACGAGGAGCACGCCGAGGATCTGCAGATCGCGGGCGTCGGCTCGGGCGACGCGGGCACCGGGGAGTCGATGCACGTGTTCTCGTGGTTCGCGCGGCGGCAGTACTGGGTGCTCGTGTGGGCGGTCGCCTCGGGCATCATCGCGGCGGCGCTGGAGTGGTGCGGGGTCGGCGGCTCGTACGTCGTCTACCCCATGTGCGCGATGCCGGTCGTCCTGATCGCATCGAGCCGCGTGGTCTCGTTCGTGAGGAACTACTACCTCGAATACGACGAGTCGGACGGGGAGGACAAGCCCTACCTCGGCTTCTTCCTTCAGACGCTGCTGCTCGGCGCGGTCCTGGCGGCGGTGGTCTTCCTCTGCGGCCAGCTCGTCCTCGGCGCGGCGTACCCGGACGACGTGCTCTCCCTGGTGGCGGCCCCCGGCGGCCCGCTGGCCGTGAGCACGGTGCTGTCCGGCGAGGTCATGTCCGCGTGGGCGCTCTCGACGAGCTTCGCGTGCGCGGCCGCGGTGACCTTCCTGTGCTGCGCGGTGTCGGTCGTCTACCTCAAGGTGCTGTTCTGGCGCGACGAGCACGACCTCAACACGTCGGGCACGGCCATGAGCGTCTCGGCGGTGCTGATCTTCTGCGCGCTGTACTCTGTCGCATCCGCGCTCTCCATCTTCCTCATCGCGTGCTAGACGGCGACCCGGTGGTGCGAAATGGGAAACGGGAATCGTGAGAAGCTGACTGTCGGGATGGTGCTCGGGGCGATGGGCCCCGGGCTGCTGGCGGCGCTTTCGGGAAACGACGCGGGCGGGATCGCCACGTACTCGAGCGCGGGGGCGAGCTACGGCTACGGGACGCTGTGGATGCTGCCCGTCATGGCGGTGCTCCTGATCGTGGTGCAGGAGACCGCCGCGCGCTGCGGGTGCGTGACGGGCAAGGGCTTCGCGTCGCTGATCCGCGAGAAGTTCGGGGTGCGGCGCAGCGCGCTCGCGATGACGGCGCTGCTGATCGCGAACACGGCTGTGACGATCTCCGAGTTCGCGGGCATCGCGAGCGGGCTCGCGCTGTTCGGCGTGCCCAAGACGGTGTCCGTGCCGCTCGTGGCGCTGCTGATCTGGATGCTCACCATGTCGGGGAGCTTCCGGCGCATCGAGAAGATCCTCCTCGCGGTGAGCTGCGTGTTCGTGACCTACGTGGTCGCGGCCTTCCTCGCGGGGCCGGACTGGGGCCAGGTCGCGGCGGCGACCGTCTCGCCGCACGTCATCGCCGAGCCCGAGTACGTGTCCCTGCTGGTGGCGACCATCGGCACCACCATCGCGCCGTGGATGGTCTTCCTCGCCCAGAACAACGTCGTGGACAAGAACGTGGACGAGAGCGGGATCGTGCTGCAGCGCATCGATACCGCGAGCGGCTCGGTCATCGCGTGCGCCGTCGCATGGTTCATCGTGGTCACGACGGGTGCGGTGCTCTATCCGGCCGGCATCCAGGTGTCCGACGCGGCCGATGCGGCGTTGGCCCTGGAGCCCATCGCCGGCGAGTTCTCGACCATCCTGTTCGCCTCCGGGCTGGTGGCGGCGAGCTTCCTGGCGGCGTGCGTGCTGCCCGGGGTCACCTCGAGCGCGATCTGCGAGGCCTTCGGGTGGGAGCGCGGCGCGGACCGCAGCTGGGAGGAGGCGCCGGTGTACCGCGGCATCATCACCGCGGTGATCGCCGCCTCCGCCCTGCTGGTGATCATGCCGGGCGTCGACCTGTTCCAGATCATGATGAGCGCGCAGGTCATCAACGGCGTGCTGCTGCCGGTCCTGCTGGTGTTCCTGCTGCTTATCGCCCAGGACCGGCACATCATGGGGCGGTATCGCAACGGGAGGGCCTGGAACGTGCTCACCTGGGCCACCATCGTCATCATCACCGTGCTGACCGTGGTCATGTTCGCCCTCCAGGCGCTGGGCTACTGACACGACGACCGCGGCCTTGCCGGCGAGCTGTCCGCATCGTTCGTTTCGCCCCGCTTCCGGGTGGTAAACATTTTTACTGTAACGTTAAATCGCGGACCTCGGAGTAGACTCGTTTAGGTGCGAGCTGTTTACCTGCACTTTTATCAAGCGACGGAGCCGAGCTACTCACAACCTCCGAATTGAACGTTACAGTAAATCAGCCGTATGTCTCAGACGCCGCCGAAATCACAACATGTTGTGTTCTGTGCTCGATATCCACTGTCCACCTGCGGAAACGACGCAGACATCCGCGTTTTCCCAGCTCAACTGAAGATCTGATGGTGCAAAGCGTCCCTTGCGACCACGAAATCGGAGAGCCTGGGGCGGAACGGCAGTCCGAGCTTCATGGCGCAGGCGCTCATCATGTCATCGAGCTTATCGAGGTCGCGGAGATGGTCGTCGATGACCTCGAACACCGTGTATCCCATCCCCTCGAGCGCATGGAGCCTGCCGGACCGCTCGGCGAAGCCCCACTCGTCCGCGTGGTATTCCTCGCCGTTGACCTCGATGATCGCGTTCAGGGAGGGGAGCAGGGCGTCCGCGACGCAGCTCCTCTGCCCGCTCAGGTTCCGTCCGCTCTCGTCCAGCTCGATGATCCGGTTGAGGTGCGGCCGCGGCCAGCCTTCGCCGCCCAGCTCGCGGGCGGTGAACATGAGGATGGCGCATCGCGATTCGAGAGGGGAGCCCGAGCCGTCGAGGACCTGCTCCGCCGCCCGCCGGGCGAGCGCCAGGCCGCGCACCCCCTTCGGGGCGGCGACGCGGTCGATAGATTCCAGCAGGGCTTCGCCGCGTGTGAGCGGCGGGCGCTTCCACAGGTCGGTGATGCTGCCGTTCCGTTTGAAGCACGGGGCCCAGGGGGCGTCGTCGGCATAGGCGACCCTGCTTCCGGAGGGCTCGGAGTACGCGGGGAAATGCTCCCACGATCGGACGACGTCGCGGTCGAGGAGGCCGCCCGAGACGAGCTCGCGGACGACGTAGCGCGCCCTCGCGGTCCCGGGGCAGATCGCGTACAGACCGCACGCCTCGTACATGCGCATGAGCAGCGCGCCGAGCTCGAGTCTGCGCGCAAGGTGGCGCAAGGTCGCCTCGGGGGAGGTGACGTACAGGCCCGCGCCGAGGTCGACGAGGTCGTCGTCGCTCAGGTCGATGCGCATCTTCCTAGGGGCGACTGTCCGCGTACGCCTGCGGCCGGCATCGGGTCCGACGAGCACGCTGATGGGGAGGGGGATCCCTTTGAGGTCTCCGAGCAATCTGCCGCGGATCCGAGCCTCGGGCTCGCTCGAATCGCGCCGCAGGGAGAACATGCGCGGGGGCATACCGAGCCCTTCGAGGCTCGTGGCGACCGAAAGGGGGATGTCGGTATCCCGTACGATCGGCGGCGTCGACCAATACGCCCAGGCCGACAGGTCGCAGATGACCGCCGATTTGTCCAGCAGCTTTCCGCACATGGGGGAAGCGTAGCACGAGACAGCTCGACGGGAGAGTAAAACGATATAGTTTACCTGCGGAGATGCTGAGTCTCATGTTGGATATCGGGAAGATTGCGACAAGGGGTTATCGACAGGGGGTCCTGGCCTGCGCGCGGGGGAGCGGGCAGCACGGTTAGGAATATGCGGCTAATCGCTACCGCCCAGACCTGCGCATGAGGAGGCGGGGCGCGGGAAGGCCTTCCCAAGGGCTTTTCAACAGAAAGGCGCCCTGTCGGCGAGAACGCTCGACCCCCGGTTCCCGGTTCGGGAAACGGGGTCGTTCGTACCGAAAGGGCGCCCGATCGATCCTGAGATGACAGGGTGCGGACCGGTTAGAACTTGACCTCCGGGACGGTGCGCGCGGCCTCGTCGGCCTCGAACCCGGAGCGCTCCTTGAACTGGAAGATCCCCGCGAAGATGACCCCGGGGAAGGTCTGGATGGCGTTGTTGTAGTTGAGCACGCAGTCGTTGTAGCTCTGGCGCGCGTACGAGACCTTGTTCTCGGTGTCCTCGAGCGAGGTCTGCAGCTGGATGAAGTTGGTGTTCGCCTTGAGGTCGGGATAGGCCTCGGCGACGGCGAACAGCTGGCGCAGCGCGCCGGTCAGCATGTTGTCCGCGGCCATCTTGTCCTCGGGGGTGGCGGCGGCGGTGGCGGCGTTGCGCGCGTTCACGACCGCGGCGAGCGCCTCCTTCTCGTGGGAGGCGTAGCCCTTGACGGTCTCCACGAGGTTGGGGATCAGGTCGTTGCGGCGCTGCAGCTGGGTGTCGATGTTCTGCCACGCGTTGTCGATGCGGTTGCGCAGCGTGACCATGTTGTTGTAGATGCCCGCGATCACGCAGACGATGATGATCACGACGACGATGCCGATAATGATCGGGATCATGCTCACTCCATTCCGGGCGAAGCCCGCTCGCGGATGTGCCGGCCTCCTATGGAATCCGCCGGGTATCGATAAAGTATACCCGCGCGCCGCCCGAACAAGTAGGGGGTCGGCTTCATGCCCGGCATTTCACCCGCGAGCGCAGGGCGCCCGCCGTCCTGTGGCCCGGAGGCCGGCCCTCCGGCCCGGCCTCGCGCGCTGCGCCGGGGGACGCTCGGCGCGTCCCCGCGGCTCCGCGCCCTGCGGGTTCGAACCCCTCCTGCACGGGTGCAGAAGGGCGCCCTGGGCGTGAGGGTGTATTTGCTTGTTAGGAAAAAATGGCGGAGGAGGAGGGATTCGAACCCTCGTACCCGGGAACACCGGATAAACGGTTTTCGAGACCGCCGCATTCAACCACTCTGCCACTCCTCCGCATGGAGTGAAACATGGCGCGTCAAACGGCGCGCCATGAGAGGATGCTGGCGGAGAGTCAGGGATTTGAACCCTGGAGACGCTTTTGGCGCCTACACGATTTCCAATCGTGCTCCTTCGGCCACTCGGACAACTCTCCGTGAAATGCATAGGCAATTTTACCGTAAACCGCGCGGCGCGCAAGCGGGAATCTCCGGTCGTTGGGAAAATGTGGCGACGGGCTCTGGAGCTGGGGAAACACGCGTGCTCCTCCCCGCGCGCGCAGACGGGCGCTCCGGTTTCGCCCCGTCGCCCTGCTTAAGGTCCGCTTAAAGTGACCCTCCGACCCCGCGTGACCCCGCGGCGCTGGATACACTCATAGAGACGACGAGAGGAGGTGCCATGCCGCACGAGACCCAGCCGGATTCCGGCCCCGAGCTTTCCGAGCAGCTGCGCGTCGCCGTCGACTACGCCCTGCTCGAGGCGAGCGAGGGGCTTGCCGCGGGATGCGGCCTGGTGCCCTTCACCGTCACGCGGATCGCGGGCTGCTACGACGTCACGGACCATCCCGTGGGGTCCGCCGAGGCGGTCTACGCGTCGGTCCGCTCGCTGGTGTCCCGTGATGCGCCGGACCTGTACGCGTTCGTGTACGACGGCTCCCTCGAGACCGGGGGCGCCGGCTCGGGCCGGGCGCTGATCTGCGAGGCGGCGGAGCGGGAAGACGCTCGCGCGCACCTCATCGCGCTGCGCTACCGCGCGGACGGCGGCTCCGTGCGCTTCGCCGACCGACCGATCTCGGTGGGCTGGGCGGAGAGCCTGTTCTCTCCGGCGGAGCGCGTCGATGCCGTCACGGCTCCCGGCGCGGCCGCCCCGGGGATCGAGGGCCCGGTATCGTCCGGTCCCGGCGTCGACCTCGGCCTGCGCCCCGCTCCGTCGTTCGGCGTCGACCTCGGCCGATGCCCCGCCCCTCCACCGGGCGCCGCCCGCGTCCCGCTCGGGGTTCCGCCCCTGTTCCCGCTCGCGTTCTCCGCGCTCGCCGGCCTCGTCGCCGGGGCGCCGACCGTATTCTGATGACGAAGGAGGCCCGCATGTACGCCCAGCAACTCGGCTTCACGACCTCGTGGAAGATGCTCACCCGCGACAAGGGGTGGATAAAGCCGATCCTGATGCTCACCCTCGTCGGGTGGATCCCCATCCTGGGGCAGATCGCCATCTTGGGTTACGGCCTCGAGTGGGCGCGCCTCACGGCGTGGGGCGTCGACGCCGCGCCCAAGCAGCGCAGCGTGGCCTACGGCAAGGTGCTCGCGACCGGGGGCATCGCGTTCCTCGTGATGCTGACGATGGGCTTGGTGACGGGGATCGTCGACACGATCCTGTTCGGCCGCTGGTATTCGATCACCTCGCTCCCGTTCGGGTCGAGCATCTTCGCCGACTCCGTGATCACCCTTGCCGGCGACGTGACCTCGGTGCTGGGGATCGCGGTGCTGGTCGTCAACCTGCTTATGGGCGCGTTCATCACCGCGGCGATGCTGCGCGCGACGCTCTACGACAGCTTCGGGGCGGGATGGCGCATCGACCGCCTGTTCCAGATGGTCGCGCGCGATCCCGGCGGGTTCTTCCATGCGTATGCGGTCTCCCTCATCGGCGGGATCGTGAACTCGGTGTACGCCATGGTCGTGACGCTCGCCGGCGGTCTGGCCGCGTTCGGCGGGGCGATGGGCGTCGCGCTCAGCATGGGGATCGCGAGCGACACCATCATCGAGCGGCTGCTGTACGGGGCGGGACCCGGGCTCGTGATCCTGCTGGTCGTGGTCGCCCTGGCCGCGGCGTTCGCGGGGTCGGCGATCTCCATCACGATGCAGCTCGTGTCCATCAACGCGATGGGGCAGTGGTTCTGCCGCTTCCGCGTAGACCTGTGGGGCGTGTCCTCCGCACCGCTGCCCGACGGCGTGCCGGTGAGGTTCCCGGGCACGGGAGCCGGTGCGCCGGCCCGGCCCCAGGCGGCGATGCCACAGCAGCCCGGCGCGGATTCCGCGACCGCCCCCGCTTCGGCGTACGGGGCGGCCGCGGCGGCGGGTGTCGCTGCCGCTGCTGCCGGTGCGGCCACAGCGGCGGGCGCGGGACACGGCTCCGCCGCGGCTCCGGGCACGGCGGCCCCGGTGGCCCCGGTGGCGGGTGCGGCCCCGGTGGCGGGTGCGGCTCCGGTGGCGTCTCCCGCTGCGGGGGCTGATGCATCCGCAGCTCCGGCCCCTGGCGCGGTTGTGCCGCCGGCCGCGGCGACGGAGCCGGCTGCGAGCGCGGTGCCGGAGGTTGCGGTCGCGGCGGATGCGACGGAGACGGCTCCGGTGCAGACGGTCGATGCGCCGGGAGGCGTGGAGTCGGCGGGCGATGCTCCCGCGGGGGATGTCCAGGCGGGCGGAGCCCCTGCGGACGAAGAGTCCCGCGTCATCGCCATGCCGGCGGTCGGCGGTTGGGATGCCGCGGTCGTCCCCGTTGACGAGGGCGGGGCCGACGCCGAGGCCGCGGAGAACGCTTCGGATGGCGAGGAGGCCGTCGAGGCCTCGGGGGATGACCCCGAGGGCGGGAAGCCCGAGACTGACCGATAGCGCAGCCGACGGCACCCCTTCCAGACCCGCGACGGGGCCGTATCCGGGGTTAGCCCCCGGTGCGGCCCCGTTTTCGTATGGGTTGGTTGGGTGGGTTGGTTGGGGACAGGTTCGTTTCAACCTATGCCGAGGCCGCCCCTCCCATGGGGAAGCGGGCCGGAGTCAGCCGAGGGCAGGATGGGTTGGTTGGGGACGGGTTCGTTTCAACCTGTGTCGCCGGACGGGACGCCACGGCGTTCTTTCCGTGGAGGCCCGGGGTCCGAGGCGCGCCGACACCGGGTTCGGAACGCCGGCTGCCTGCGGCTGTCGGATTCGGGCAAGGCCGGACCGGGATGCGCGACCGAGGGACCGGGACGGGTGCGGGTTCGTTGTCGGGACGGCATGAGATAGTCGGGGGGCGCGGCACGGCGGCCGGGCGACGCGTCCGACCACCCTGCTTGTGTGGAGGTCATGAGGGAGTACCTGCGCGAACTTGAGCTGCGGCGGGGATTGGTCTACAGTTACCGAGTCCTTTCCTGCTCCGGGCGCACCTTCACGACCTGGAGCCTTATGCCCAGAGGAGGTGACCACATGAAGGCCTATGAACTGCTGTTCTTTGTCGACCCCGCTCTCGATCCCGAGACCCGTCTCGCCGTGATGAAGCGCATCGATACCACGATCGCCGCCGGCAACGGCAAGGTTGACAACGTTGACGAGTGGGGCAAGCGCAAGCTCGCCTACGAGATCAACAAGCTCACCGAAGGTGACTACACCCTCATCAACTTCCACGCAGATCCGACCCAGATCGCCGAGCTCGACCGCGTGCTGCGCATCACCGATGCCGTGGTTCGTCACATGATCGTTCGTCGCGACGACATGGAGTAAGGACCGTTTGGAAGGCGGGTCCGCGTGAGCGGTCCCGCGCAAGAGAGGTAGTGAGTCTGACATGAGCATCAACCGAGTCAACATCTCCGGCAACCTGACGCGCGATCCCGAGCTGCGCGCCACCGCGAGCGGCACCCAGGTGCTCTCGTTCGGCGTGGCGGTCAACGACCGCCGCCGCAATCCGCAGACCGGCGAGTGGGAGGACTATCCCAACTTCGTGGACTGCACGATGTTCGGCACCCGCGCCGAGGCCGTGAACCGCTACCTCCAGAAGGGGTCGAAGGTCGCGATCGAGGGGAAGCTGCGCTACAGCTCGTGGGAGCGCGACGGCCAGCGTCGCAGCAAGCTCGAGGTCATCGTCGATGAGATCGAGTTCATGAGCCGCGGTCAGCAGCAGGGCGGCTACGCCCCCGACTCCGGCGCGTCCTATGGCGGCGGCTACTCCGCCCCCGCCCCGCATGCGGCTCCTGCACCCGTGCAGGCTCCGCCGGCGGTCGACGTCTACGATGAGGACATCCCGTTCTAGGCGGCCCGCCGTCTTCCGGGATGGGTAACCAGTGAGCGGCGCTGCGGCGGTACGCGGCGGCGCCAAATGAAAGGTATTTTGACATGGCTAATGATTATTCAGCACGTCAGCCGCGTCGTAAGTACTGCCAGTTCTGCAAGGAGAACACCGAGTACATCGATTACAAGGATACTCAGCTTCTCCGTAAGTACATGACCGACCGCGGCAAGATCAAGCCCCGTCGCGTCACTGGCGCTTGCACGCAGCACCAGCACGACATCGCGAACGCCATCAAGCGCGCCCGCGAGATGGCTCTCCTGCCCTACACCGTTCCCGTGGTTTCCTCCCGCGGCGAGCGCAACCGCGGCTAGGCGAGGGACGAGGACCGGTAGATGCAGGAACCGAGCGCCGATTCCCAGCAGGGCTCGATAGTCCCGAGCGGCCCGTCCCCGAAGCGCATCGCGCCCCGGGTGGCACACGGCTCGCTGATGCTGGTGCTCGGTTGCCTGGTTTCGTTGTTCCTCCCGTTCGCCGGCGCCATCCTCATGGCGTACGGCATGCGCGAGCTCGCCGAGGCGTCCGGCGCGCGCGGTGTCGCGATCTCGTTTGCCGAGAGCGCGGTGCTGATCGCGGCGGCGCTGGTCGCGGGCGTGGGGTACGCGGCGCTCCTGGCACCCGTCCTGGTGTGCTCGGCAGCGGTCGTGCTCTGCATGTGGCGCGGCGCCACGGTCACCAACATGTCCGTGGCGGTCGTCATCGGCTCGCTGGTGAGCTTCGGGATCGATGCGGCGATCGCCGCGATCTCGGGGATCTCCGTCAGCGAGACGGCCGTCGCCTACCTGATGGCGGCGCTGCGCGAGTCCGTGGGGACGGGCGTCGAGGGCGACCTGCTCTTGGCGCAGATCCAACCCGTGGTCGAGGCCGTCTGGCCGCTCATCTACGTGACGGGCGCCGCCTTCGACTGCCTGGTCGCGGGGATCGGGTCCTACCTCATGGGCGTGCGCTGCACGGGGGAGCCCGGCAGGCCGTCGCTCGCACGGTTCGACGTGCCCATGTGGAGCGTCGCCGTGCTCGCGCTCGCGGTGGTGGGCTTCGGGGTCTCCTTCACGGGGATCCCGGAATCCGGGCTCGTGCGCACCGTCAGCACGACGGTGTTCATGAGCGTCCGCATCATCTTCGCCCTTCAGGGCTTCGGCGTGGTGAGCGCGCTGATGACGCGGAGCCGCATGGGCTGCCTGACGAGGACCGTCTGCATCTTTTTCCTGTTCTGGTCCGAGATGATGCTCTTCGCCATGAGCATCGTCGGCCTGATCGACATCTGGGCCAACTTCCGCAAGCTTCCGCGGGACGGCTCGCGCGATCGGGTCACACAGTAACCACTGCGCCGTTTCAAACGGTGCTATCTGCAAGGAGATCTCATGAAAGTCGTTCTTCTGGGTGAGATCAAGGGCAAGGGCGGCGAGGGTGACGTCATCGACGTCGCTCAGGGTTACGCCGAGAACTATCTCTTCCCTAAGAAGCTCGCCGTGGCGGCTACCAAGGGCAACCTGAAGCAGCTCGAGGAGCGCCGCAACAACATCGCCAAGCGCGAGGCCGTTCGCATCGCGAACGCCAACGCGCTCAAGGAGGTCCTGGACGGCAAGGCCGTCACCGTCGACGCCAAGGTCGGCGACGAGGGCATCCTGTTCGGCTCCGTCACCAGCGCCATGATCGCTGACGCCATCAAGGCCCAGCTCGATCAGGACGTCGACCGCAAGCGCGTCGAGCTCGGCAAGCCCATCAAGGTCGCCGGCACGCACCCCGTGGTCGTCTCCCTGTACCGCGACATCCGCGCCACCGTGAACGTCATGGTCGGCGTGACCGCCGAGGAGGCCGAGGCTGAGGAGGCCGAGGTCGCCGAGGAGGAGGCTGTCGAGGCCACCGAGACCGAGGCTGCCGCCGAGTAGCCCAAGCTCGCAACCCGTTCGCGAGTCCGCGGCCCGAGCGCCCCGTGCGCTCGGGCCGTTTTCCGTTTACGCGCCGCGGGAGGTGCGGATCGGATGGCCCTCCTCGCCTGCAGGCGGGCGGCGGCGGGTCATCGCCCCGGAGCAGGCGGAAGCTGCGCCGTCGCCCGCAGGGGACTCGCCATGGCCGAACGGGCCTGGTTTTCGCGCATGATCCCGCCCCGGGTGAACGGCCCTCCGTATGGGTGAGTAATCGACAGGAGGGTTTTCGGCCTTCATGGACATGCGCCTCACCGCCGGATACGCTTCGGATGTCGGATGCATACGGAATAGCGCCCCTATCCTGCGGAATGTATAAGACGCCATACACTACCTGCGCTTTCATAAAACCTTCAAGTAAGGCTTTAATCAAAACGCCGTAAAACTTCAATTCAAAATGAATACTCGCAGGTAGACGGAGAGCTGTTCAAAACCCGATTCCATGTTCGGGAAAAAATGTTCAAAACGTCGATAACTCAGATTCGGCCGGGAATCCGCGGAAGGGTTTTTCGACAGCGGCTGTCGATACCGCAGGACCTCCAAACAAGGGGTTGACGAGGCGACGTCGTCGTGGGTGGAGCTGGTACCATTGAGGTCCGCGACGCAGGACGGCCCGCGTGCTCCGGGACCGAGAGCGACCGGCGGGCGCTCGATGCCGCCTGCGCCTCAGGAGCACTGCCTGCATCTCACGGGGTCTCCGGGCTGCACGCATCCGCGGCTGCACGGGCCTCAACGGTATCGGCTGGCTGCGCGCTGCGGTGGCGACCTGCGCGCCGCTCGGGATGTGCGGGAACAGGGACATGGACGGGACGACCGGGAAGGGGGCGCGCATGGCCTCTCAGGATTTCTCTTGGCAGCCGGCGGGCGTGGCCGAGCGCGGCGCGCACATGGGCCTGCCCAACAACGTCGAGGCCGAGGCGAACGTCCTGGCGGCGATGCTGCTGTCCGGCGAGGTCGTCGAGGAGGCCCTCGTCGAGCTTCTGCCCGATGACTTCTACCGCCCGGCGCACAAGACGCTGTTCCAGGCGATGCACGAGATGTACGACCGCAACCTGCCGATCGACGCCATCTCGCTCATCGACTACCTCAACTCCACGGGCAAGTTGGAGGCCGTGGGCGGCGAGGCGTACATCCTCGAGCTCATGGGCCAGACCTTGAGCCTCGTCAACTGGCAGCACCATGCCGGCATCGTGCGGCGCGATTCCATGCTGCGCGAGATCATCGGCGCGACCAACCAGATCAACGCGCTGGCCTACGACGCCCCCTCCGATACCAAGGAGGTCATCGAGCGCGCCGAGTCGATGCTGCTCTCGGTCACCGCGCGCGAGGTGCGCAGCTCGTACAAATCGCTCACCGAGTTCATGATCGAGGCCTACAACGAGGCCGAGGAGGTCTGCGCGGCGGGCGGCGAGGTGCACGGCGCGCCGACGGGCTACCCGAGCCTCGACCGCATGCTGATGGGCCTGCGCGAGGGCCAGCTCGTCATCATCGGCGCCCGCCCCGCCGTGGGCAAGACCTCGTTCGCGCTGAACCTGGCGCTCAACGCGGCGAGCGAGGGCTACACGGTCGCGTTCTTCTCGCTCGAGATGTCGGGCAAGGAGATCGCGCAGCGCTTCATCTGCGCACACGCCCAGATCAACATGTCCAACTTCCGCACCGGGCGGATCTCGCCGCAGGAGTGGGCCAACATCAACGAGGCGACGCAGGACCTGTCGCGTCTCGACATCCTGATCGACGACACGCCGGGCACCACGGTGACCGAGATCCGTGCCAAGGCGCGCCGCATGCTCCACAACAAGGAGAAAGCCGTCATCATCCTGGACTACCTGCAGCTCGTGAGCCCGCCGGCGGGGCGCCGCGCGGAGAACCGCGCCGTCGAGGTCTCGGAGATGAGCCGCGCCCTCAAGATCATGGCGAAGGAGCTCGCCGTGCCGGTGGTGTCGCTGTCGCAGCTGTCGCGTGCGGTCGAGTCCCGCACGGGCAAGCGCCCCCAGCTCTCCGACCTGCGCGAATCCGGCTCCATCGAGCAGGACGCCGACATCGTCATGTTCCTCGACCGCTCGAGCTCCGAGCAGGAGGCCGGGCGCGACGACCGCCCGCCCGAGGGCATCACCCGCATCATCGTCGCGAAGAACCGCTCGGGCCCGATCGGCGACGTGGACCTGGTCTTCCTGCCGGCATCCACGAAGTTCTACGAGCTCAACGAGCACGCGGACGAATAGGCTCAGCGCGCGGCGGCCGGGGAGGGTACCCGGCCGCCGCCTTTTTCTCGGCCGCGGGGGTCCGGTCCGGTCGCCGCGGTCGTGGGGTGATGCTGGGCAGAGGGCGGGGGTGCAGGACGTCCGCTCGCCGCGGGCGCGGTCGTGGGGACGGAACTCGGCTGCGGCCCCAGCACCCAACAGGCGACGAGCCCTGCGTGCGGCACGGACCGGCCGCGGTCGCCCTGCCCCGCGACGGCATGCGGGGGCGCCGCGGGCGCGCCCTTTGGGGAGATTGCCGCCCGCTTGCGACTATGTGCTCGCCCGACCTGCCCGCATGCCTATAATAGAAATGTTTGAGTGCCTGCGCCGCAGGCATGACGGAGCTGTTTGAGCGCCCGCGCGACGGGCGCCGCGCATTCACGTGAGGAGAAGACATGCCGTCGACAGTGCTGGTCGGTACCCAGTGGGGCGATGAGGGCAAGGGCAAGATCTGCGACCTGATCGCCGGGGACTTCGATTGCGTCGTCCGTTATCAGGGCGGCAACAACGCCGGCCATACCATCGTGGTGGGAGATCGCAAGTACGGCCTGCACCAGGTGCCGTCGGGCATCATGTACCCGGAGTGCGTCTCGGTGATCGGCAACGGCTGCGTGGTGAACCCCAAGGTCCTGCTGGAAGAGATCGACATGTTCGAAAACGACGGGATCTCGACCGCCAACCTCAAGGTCTCGGGCAACGCGCATGTGATCATGCCGTACCACATGGACCTGGACGGCGCCTACGAGCAGCTGCTGGGCGACCACAACATCGGCACCACCAAGCGCGGCATCGGCCCGTGCTACCAGGACAAGATGGCGCGCATCGGCCTGCGCATGCAGGACCTGCTCGACGAGGGCGTGTTCCGCGAGAAGCTCGCCCGCGCGCTCGACCGCGTGAACCCGCAGCTCGAGAAGATCTTCGGCATGCCGACCTACACCGTCGAGCAGATCTGCGACGAGTACCTGCCCTACGCCGAGCGCCTGCGCCCCTACATCTGCGAGAGCGGGCTTTTGCTCAACGAGATGGCCGAGGCCGGCAAGTCCATCCTGTTCGAGGGCGCCCAGGCGACCCTGCTCGACATCGACCACGGCACCTACCCGTTCGTGACCTCGTCCAACTGCACCGCCGGCGGCGCCGTGACGGGCTCGGGCGTGGGCATGAAGAACATCGACCGCGTGCTCGGCATCATGAAGGCCTACATCACCCGCGTGGGCTCCGGCCCCATGCCGACCGAGCTCGCCTACGAGACGGACGAGGGCCGCACCCTCACCGAGGACGGCTACGAGTACGGCGTCACCACCGGGCGCCGCCGCCGCGTGGGCTGGTTCGACGGCGTGATCGCCAACTACGCCGCGCGCGTGAACGGCCTCACCGACATCGCGCTCACCAAGCTGGACGTGCTGTCGGCCTTCGACACCATCAAGGTCTGCGTCGCCTACGAGTGCGACGGCGTGCGCTACACCACCGTCCCGGAGCACGAGAGCGTGTTCGCCGGCGCCGTGCCGGTCTACGAGGAGCTGCCCGGCTGGAAGTGCGACATCTCCGCCTGCCGCAGCTTCGACGAGCTGCCGCAGGAGGCGCGCGACTACGTCGCCTTCATCGAGAAGCTGGCCCGCACCCGTGTGACCTTCGTCTCGGTGGGCCCGGACCGCGAGCAGACCATCAACCGCTTCTGGGACTAAGGGTGCCAGCCATGCGCAAGTTCGCCGTCGTCACCGACAGCGCGTCGGACATCAACCACGAGACCGCCGAGCGCCTGGGGATCCGCGTCGTGCCGCTGCACATCATGGTGGACGGGCGCGACTACCGCGACGGCGTCGACATCCAGATCGGCGAGTACCTCGACCTGCTGGGCGAGCAGAAGGAGCTCCCGCGCACCTCGCAGCCCTCGCCGGCGGAGTTCGTCGAGGTGTACCGCCAGCTGGCGGACGAGGGGTACACCGACATCCTGTCGATCCACATCGCCCGCGAGCTGTCCGCGACCATCGAGACCCCGCGCTTCCTGGCACGCCAGATGCCCGACGGCATGCGCCTCGAGGTGATCGACAGCTACTCGGCCACCGTCGGCGAGGGCGCCATGGTGCTCGAGGCCGCGGCGATCGCCGAGGCCGGCGGCACCATCGACGAGGCGATCGAGCGCGTGCTCGCCATCCGCGACACCGCGAAGATCTACTTCATCCCGGACAACCTCGGGAACCTGGTGAAGGGCGGCCGCGCCACGCGCGCCCAGCACCTGGCGACCTCCATCTTGAACGTGAAGGTCGTCATCGAGGTGGGCGAGGGCGGCCGGATCGAGGTCGCGCACAAGGCGAAGGGCCTGCGCAACGGCATCGGCTTCATGGTGCGCCAGATGGCGCGCCGCTCCCAGGAGCAGGGGGCGCTCACCTACTACGAGCTGCACACGCGCGCCGACCGCGCGCTGGCCATGCTGGAGAAGCCGCTCGAGACCAACGAGCTGGACGGCACCTGCGCCGGCGTGGCCACCATCGGGCCGTGCATCGCCACGCATGTGGGCGACGGCGCGGTCGGCATCCTGTGCTACCCGTCGGCGCTGCACAGTCCCCTGCTGGACGGGTTCCAGATGTTCCTCGACGCGCCGAGCTCGAAGCCGGCGTCCGCGTAGGCCCGGGCCCTGCGGGACGCGACGTCCCGCAGGGCCCTTTCGCTGCGCACGGCGCGCGCCGGCCGCGGTTTCCGGACGGCTGCCGCGCGCTCCCATCCATACCGAATACCTAGCGAGAAGGGTGCACGATGATCAGAAGATGCGTCGCGATGCTCACGGCGTTCGCTGTTGCGTTCACCTCGGTGCCGCTCCCCGCGGCGGCCGAGGAGCCCGTGGAGGCGGCGTCCTCCGCCTCCGCCTCCGTCGACCTCGAGCCCGGGACCTATGTGGAGCACGAGGCCATCGCCTACGTCGTGGGGGATGCCGGCTCCGGTGCGGGGCTGTTCTCGTTCGGCGGCGACGTGCTGTCCGGGGCCGAGGACCTGATGGATGTCGATGCCGACACGGCCGCGGAGGCGCTTTCCGACGACGGGGCGGACGCCGCCTCCGTCCGCGCCGCCTCCGCCGACGAGGGCCGGCTGGTGCTGGTGCGCGACGAGTCCAAGACCACCGAGGAACTCATCGCCGCGCTCGAGGTGGACGAGCGCGTGGTCTTCGCCGAGCCCAACCTGACGGTCGAGGTCCCCGAGGAGGACGCGGACGACCTCGCGGCGGCCGTCGACCTCGCGCTGGAGGACGAGCTGTCCGAGTCCCGGGACGCATCGGGCGATGCCGCCGCCGACGACGGCACGGCGGCCGATGGCGACACGCCGGCCGGCGACGCGGCAGCCGACGACGGCACGCCGGCCGACGACGCCCCCGCCGCGGAGGGTTCCGACACGTTCGGCGAGGACAAGCCCGATTCCGCGGCAGCCGACCTCACCGACTACCAGTGGGGATTCGACAACAAGGCCGACGGCGACGACGGCACGGTGAACATGCGCTCCTCCGAGTGGGACTCTCAGACCCCGGATGAGGACCTCGACGAGGTGATCGTCGCGGTCATCGACTCGGGCGTGGACGCCTCCAACCCCGACCTCGCCCCGGTGATGTGGGATGAGGGCCTGGCCTCGGGTATCGAGCGGACCGGCGGGGAGGACGAGTACGGGTTCTCGACCGTGACCGACGGCGGCGCCAGCTCGACCGAGCAGGTGACCAACTTCCACGGGGCGCACGTGGCCGGCATCATCGGCGCGGCGTGGGACGGCGAGGGGATCTCGGGCATGGCCTCGAACGTGCGCATCATGTCGGTGCGCCACAACGACACCTTGGACACCCTGCTGCAGTGCCTCGACTACGTGAGCCGCGCCCGCGACGCCGGCGTCGAGGTCCGGGTGACCAACAACTCCTGGGGCACGGGCCTGCAGGCGAGCCGGGCGATCGACCTCGCGGTGACCGAGCTGGGCGAGAAGGGCGTGACGAGCATCTTCGCCTCCGGCAACGCCACGACCGACGGTGACGCGGCCTCCACCCTGGTGACCACGCTCGCCGACAACCCCTACGTGGTGGTCGTCGACTCGATCGACCCCGACGGGGACCCCAGCGATTTCTCCAACACCGGCGAGACGACCTCCGATGTGATGGCGCCCGGTTCCGCGGTCGTGTCCACGATGCTCACCGGAAAATCGACCGGCACGCCCGCAGCCGCGACCCAGCAGTACCTGGGCGAGGCCGACGCCGACGCCGTGCTGTACGAGAGCTTCGACGGCAAGACCTGCTCCAACGGCGACGGGACGTCGTTTGAGCAGGGCGTGCCGGTGCTCGGCTTCCAGGATGGCGCCGGGGCACCCCTCGGCGGGATCCGGGAGGGCGCCGGGTTCGACGGGACGGGCGCCTACGTCCTGCCCTACGACGGGTCCACAGCGCTGGCGAGCGCCTACACCACGCCCATCGACCTGTCCGGTACCAAGGCGAAGCCCCGGTACCTGAGCATGCATTACTCGTTCGCCAACGCCGCGCTCACCGACGCCGACGGCGCCCCGTACGGCCAGGTCCTTGTCGGGGTCAAGCTGAAGGAAAAGACCGGGTACACCTGGGCCCAGCTCCCTGCGCCCTCCTCCTCCGCTCAGGAATGGCTGAGCGCCTCACTCGATCTGGGCGGGGCCGCGGTCGCTGTGGGAACGGATGGCCGGCAGGACGTCGTCCAGCTCACGGCCGATATGATCGATTGGGAGAGCTTCCAGCTCCAGATCGCCTACATGGTGAACGAGATGCGGGTGACGGGAGGCGTCCCGATCGTCCCGAGCTCCGATCCGCTGCCCTGCGAGCTCGTCCTCGACGGTATCGGGCTCGGCAGCGACCTGGTTCCCTACGCGTACGAGTACGGCACGTCGATGGCGTGCCCGGCGGTCGCGGGCGCGGCGGCGGCCATCGCCGGCACGGGTGCGGCGGATGTCGAGGGCGACCCCGCGAAGTCCGCGGAGAAGCTCGCCGCGCTGGTGCGCGGTGCGGCGCAGCCCGACGAGCGCTACGAGGGCCTCTGCTCGACCGGCGGGTTCGCCACGGTGGACGGTGCTGCGGACCCCGGCCCCGCCATCACGGCGGTCGAGGACGGGGGCGACACCGTCGCGATCCAGGGCTACTTCATGTCCCAGGCGGCGCAGGTGCAGCTCGACGGCATGGACGCCCGGGTGGCCTCGTGCACCGACCTGGGCGACGGCAAGGTGGAGCTCACCGTGACCAAGCCCGACTCGTTCGCGGGCGGTCAGGTGACGGTACGCGTGTCCGAAGACGGCAAGGAGTCGCGTCAGAGCGCCGACCTCGGCCGGGCGGCGGGCGCCTCGTACTACGAGCAGATGGACCTGCCCGTGCCCGAGGAGCTCACGCAGTGGTCCTACTGGCAGCTGGTGGGCTTCGCCGGCGACCTCTACTGCCTGCCGCGCGGCACGGCCATCGGCTCCACCATGACGCTGGACCACATGCTGCGCTACGACCCGTCCGAAAGGACGTGGACGCGCGTCGACCTGCCGACGGATGAGGAGCTGGCCCCGGTGGGGCTGAGCCGTCGGACCGTCTACGACGTGACGGCCACCGCCTACGACGGCAGCCTGCTGGTCTACCTGTCCGCCGAGGACGGGACCAACGGGTTCTTCCGCTACACCGCCGACGGCTCGTGGAAGGTCACGGGCGTGTTCACGAACTCGCCCGCGGGCGCCCCGCAGCAGGGCACCCTGGCGAGCGACGGCGAGTCGCTCTACCTGTTCGGCGGGATGATCTCGTCCACCGCCGGCGTCGTGGCGGACTACCCCTCCTACATCTTCCGCGTGGACCCGGCGACCGGGGCGGCCGTGCCGGTCGGCCTGCTGAGCGCGCCGCGCATCTGCCCGCAGGTCTCCTATCGGGACGGCGCGTTCGTGGTCTCCGGGGGCGCGAGCATCTACGGGTCCGTCCAGGGCGGCGGTATGGCCGGGGCCGACCTGGTGCGGTGGGTCTCGACCGATGACGGCGGCCGGACCATGTCCGCCACCCCGCTCGATTTCAGCACGATCACGGACCAGACCGGGCAGGTCGCCTACGCCTCGGGCGCGACGGCCGACGGCTTCCTGATCGCCGGCGCCCCGAACGACGCCGGCACGGAGGACACCTACCGGCTGTCCACCGACGACCTGTCGCTGACCGCCTACGGCAAGCGCGCCTCGGAGCAGCATCTGCTGATCCCGAGCGCCGTGGCCTACGACGGATGGTTCTACGTGCTCGCGGCGACGCAGGACGCGCCCTACCGCGCGTTCAGCGCCACGGCGGTGGAGACGCTCGACCAGCCGGGCGACTACGTCGACCCGGACACCCCGGACACCCCGGACACCCCGGACGACCCCGACAACCCGGACGACACGGGTGACACCGGCGACACCGGCGGCACCGGCGATGCGTCCGGCGACGGCCAGGACGGCGGATCGGATACCGGCGCGGGCGGGCTGCCGCGGACCGGCGACCCGACGGCGGCGCGCGTCGCGGCGGTCGCCGCGGCCGGCGTCGTCGCGCTCGGGGCCGCGGCCGTCGCATCGAAGGAGCGCAGGCGCCCGTCCCGTCGGTAGGCACCGCGCACAACACGAGGGATCCTGCAGCTTCCCGTCGTCTCCCGTCGCCGTCGGCGACCCCGGGAGGCGGCGGGAAGCGTTGTATCATGGAGGTATGCTGCGGGCTGCGCGCATCGGCCCCGCGGGCGGCGAGCTATTCGACTGACAAGGAGCCCTCTATGAACGAAGCGACCAACACCATCGACATCCTGCTGCTGGGCAGCGGCGGGCGCGAGCACGCGCTGGCGGTCAAGCTGGCGCAGTCCCCGCGCTGCGGCAAGCTCTACATCGCCCCGGGCAACGGCGGCACGGTCGTCGTCGGCGAGAACATCGCGCTCGACGAGAACGACCCCGCGGCCGTGGCGGACTTCGCACGCGAGACGGGCTGCGGCCTCGTGGTGATCGGCCCCGAGGCGCCGCTGGTCGCCGGCGTGGCGGACGCCGTGCGCGAGGCGGGGATCCCCTGCTTCGGCCCGGGTGCCGCAGGCGCGCAGATGGAGGGCTCCAAGCTGTTCTCCAAGCAGGTCATGGAGCGCGCGGGCGCCCCGACGGCCGCCTACGGCTCCTTCACGGACGAGGAGGGCGCGCTCGCCTACGTGCGCGAGCAGGGCGCCCCGCTCGTGGTGAAGGCCGACGGCCTGGCCGCGGGCAAGGGCGTGGTCGTCGCGACCGAGCTCGCCCAGGCGGAGGACGCGGTGCGCGAGTGCTTCGCCGGCGCGTTCGGCGCGGCGGGCTCCACGGTGGTCATCGAGGAGATGCTCACCGGCCCCGAGTGCTCCCTGCTGGCGTTCACGGACGGCCGCACCGTCCGCCCGATGGCGACCTCCCAGGACCACAAGCGCGCCCTCGAGGGCGACCTCGGCCCCAACACGGGCGGCATGGGCGTCTACAGCCCGGTGCCCATCGTGACGGAGGACGAGCATGCCGAGATGGAGCGCATCATGGAGGCCGTGGTGGGCGAGCTCGCGGCCGAGGGGATCGACTACCGCGGCTGCCTGTACGGCGGCTTCATGCTCACCCCCGCCGGCCCGAAGGTGCTCGAGTTCAACGCGCGCTTCGGCGACCCCGAGACCCAGGTCATCCTGCCGCGTCTGGAGAACGACCTGGTGGAGGTCATGCTCGCTTGCGCCGAGCAGCACCTGGACGAGGTCGAGCTCTCCTGGCGACCCGAGTACGCCGTGAGCGTGGTGCTCACGAGCGCAGGGTATCCGGGCAGCTACGAGAAGGGCAAGGTCATCACGGGCATCGAGGACGCCGAGGCCATGGAGGACGTGACGGTCTACCATGCCGGCACGCGCGTGGACGAGGAGGGCCGCGTGCTCACCAACGGCGGGCGCGTGCTCAACGTGACCGCGCTGGCGCCGACGTTCGAGGGCGCGCGCGACCTGGCGTACGAGGCCTGCGGGAAGATCGACTTCGAGGGCAAGACCCTGCGCCGCGACATCGGTCTGCGCGCCCTGCGCGGCCGCGAGGCCTGGGCCTAGCGCAACGGAGCGTGCGACGGGGGCGTCACGGACAGGTGGCGCCCCGTGCATTTGGGGACGGGGTTGTTTCGTGTCATCGGTCCGATCGCGTGGTGCATTTGGGGACGGGGTCGTTTCGTGTCATCGGGCCGGCGCGCGTGCCAGGGGGATGGGGGATCCATGTTCTGTCCGAAATGCGGTTTCAAGATGTCCGACGGGGCGCGGTTCTGCCCGAAGTGCGGGGCCCCGCTCGCTGACAGGGTCCCTGCCGGGAACGCCGAGGAGGCGGGGCCGGCGCGTTCCGAGGAGGCGCTGCGGGACGCCGGGGCTCCGGGCGCCGCGCCGTCCGCTCCGCGGCAGGCTGCCGGAGCGGCACCGACCCAGGTCCCGAGTCCCGGAGCCGTCGCCCCCGACGCGGGCGCCGCTGCGGGCGCTCCAGGTGCCGGTACCGGCCGCAAGCGCGTCTCCAAGCCGCTCGTCGCGGCGGTCGTCGCCGTCGCGCTCGTGCTGACCGTTGCCGTTTGGGGCGTCATCGCCTTCGGGCTGGGCGCTGCCGGGTCCGCGCAGCAGGACGATCCCCCGCGGACCGTGCGCCGCAGCGATGCCGGCAGCTCGGATTCCGCGTCGGACGACGATGAGGGCCCCGCAGCCTCGGATGCCGCGGACGACGAGCCCGCGACGCCGAGCGAGCCCGTGACGATCGGCGAGCTGCATGTCGAGAAGCAGCAGGTGGTGCCGGTCATCTACAATGCGGGGGACGTCGAGAGCTACGAGACGTACTACGTGGTGACCGCCGACGTGACGAACAACACGGACGAGCCGCGGCTCATCGCCCCGACCCTGCGCGCGACGGTGCACTATACCGACGATTACGGCGACGAGGTGCGGACGCAGATGGACTTCGATTCGAACTCGTACCACGGCTACAGCTTCTGGTCCGGGGAGTTCGTCGCACCGCACGAGTCCACGACGATGGTGCTCTTCCTGGACCATGACGTATCCGGTGAGGACGTAAATGGCGAGTACCTCACGTTCGATACGGTCGACGAGGGCGTCGAGCTCGATGGGTTCACGCTCATCGACACGGGCCAGCAGGCCCTCCATGAGATGACGAACGCCTACCGCGACATGGAGCTGATGGCTCCGACCGCGGATAACGTGGAGCTGGGCATCGCCTGGGCGAACGAATGGACGTCCGAAGGCGGCTATACGGCGCAAGGTGAGAACCTGTACTTCGGGTCGATCGTGAACGAGACCGATGACAAGATGACGGACGTGTCCGTCACCGTCCGCGCCACCTATGACGGGCTCTACGTGCTAGGCACGCTCAAATCGCTCGACGGGGAATTCGTCAAGCCGGGTGAGCGCGCCGCGCTCACCGTGGGGTACGATCGGTTCCTGGACGGGGAGCTGGCGGGCGGCAGCACGGAGCGGGCGCTCGAGCAGGACGGGGAGCCCCTGGTCGGCAAGCACCTCGACGAAGGCGAGTCCACCGACGTCTCGAAGATCGAGCTGCACGCCGTCGACATCTCGTACCATGCGGACGAGTTCGAGCACACCCAGGATGAGGAGCCGACCGCATAGGCAGCGGATGGTGCATTTGGGGACGGGGTCGTTTCGTGTCATCCGTTCATTCGGGGACGGGGTCGTTTTGTGCCATCGGGCCGACGCCGCCCCGGCGGGCCTGCCTGCATTCGGGGACGGGGTCGTTTTGCGTCATCGGGCCGACGCCGCCTCGGCGGCTTGGCGGGCCGGTGTGCATAAAACGGCGACGAGCCGACTACGCCCGGCACCGATGACGGCACCAATACCGGCACCGAGACGACGGCACCGGTTCCGGCGGCGGGCTCGCGCAGACGGGCGACAACACCGTCGCCCTCGTGGGCGGGGTCGCCCTGGCAGCGGTCGCGCTGGTCGCGGGCGGCGTGGTCCTGCGTCGCCGCACGAGCAGGTAGCGGCGGCCCGCGCGCGGCATAGGCGCGCGGAGCGAGGATAGGACGCTTCCATGAGGGGGCGGTCGGGCACCGGGCCCGGCCGCCCCCTCTGCTGTCGGCCGGACGGAGCCTGCGCCCGGATCATGCGCCCGCCCTAAAGACCCTGTCTTGATGTGGGGCCGGCGCGCGGGCGCGGGTATACGCCAAGTTGGCTACAATACAAGGCTGCATAACCTGCGAGATGGCTACGGAAAGGCGTGAGGACATGGCAGTCAGCGAGCAGTTCGACGGCGGTATCGAGACGCCGCAGGAGGAGTCGGGGACCATCGACGCCGCGGAGGACCGTCAGGAGGCGATCGAGCCCGCCGACGGTTCCGAGATCGAGGAGGAGTACGTCCCGGCGCTCGTCCTCGGCGATGACGACGAGCGCGACCCGGGCCTGCACGAGCGGGTCCTGTCCGAGGACCTCGCCTGGCACGGCAAGATCTTCGACGTGAACACGCTGCAGGTCGAGCTCCCCAACGGCCACCGCTCCCGCCGCGACATCGTGCGCCACCACGGGGCCGCGGCCATCGTAGCGCTCACCGAGTCGGGCAAGATCGCCCTGGTTCGCCAGTACCGCACCGCGCTCGACCGCGTGACCGTCGAGCTGCCCGCCGGCAAGCTCGACCCGGGCGAGGACCCGGAGGAGTGCGCCCGCCGCGAGCTGCACGAGGAGACCGGCTTCATCGCCCACCGCATGCGCTACCTCACGACCATCGCGTCGAGCTGCGGTTTCTCCGATGAGCTCATCCACATCTACATGGCCACGCAGCTCGAGTTCGACCAAGCCTGCCCGGACGACGACGAGTTCCTGAACGTCGACCTCGTGCCGCTGTCCGAGCTCATCGACGCGGTGCTCGACGGCAAGATCCAGGACGCCAAGACCGTGGTGGGCGCGCTCGCCTGCGACGCCATCTCCCACCGCCTGTAACAGCCGGCAGGTGCGACAGGTAGGACGGTCCCCCGTGCCAAGAAGGCCGGGGGACCGTCATGGCGCGGGGGATGGTGCGGCCCGTTGTCGCGGCGCCCGCACCGCCCGTCGCCCGCCGCCGTGACGCCCGCCGCCCGCCGCATCAGCCATACGAGAGGAAAGACGTGACTAACGCCAAGCAACCCAGCATGTTCCGGCGCTTCGTGTCGTATTACGGCCCGCAGCGCCACCTGTTCATCGCCGATACCGTCTGCGCGCTGATCCTCGCCGGCATCGACCTCGCCTTCCCCATCATCCTGCGCTCCCTCACCGGCGGCCTGTTCGCCGAGGGCCCGCAGGCCATCATGGGGTCGCTCGCCTTCGTGGCGGCCGGCCTCATCGTCATGTACCTCGTGCGCACGGGCTGCAAGTACTTCGTGGCGGCCCAGGGCCACATCATGGGCGCGCGCATGGAGTCCAAGATGCGCGAGGACCTGTTCGACCAGTACGAGCGCTTCTGCTTCTCGTACTTCGACCGCGTCAACTCCGGCGACATGATGAGCCGCGTCGTCAACGACCTGTTCGACATCTGCGAGGGCGCCCACCACCTGCCCGAGTGGATCATCATCTGCGGGATCGAGATCATCGGCGCCTTCATCATCCTGTTCACCATCTCCCCCGAGCTCGCCGGCGTCATGGTGCTCATCACGGCCGTCTTCGTCGCCATCATGGTGCGCCAGAACTTCTCGATGCGCGCGGTCTTCGCCGACAACCGCAAGAAGATCTCCGGCGTGAACTCCCAGCTCCAGGACTCGCTCTCCGGCATCCGCGTGGTCAAGTCGTTCGCCAACGAGGCGACCGAGCGCGCCAAGTTCCGCCGCTCCAACGCGGCCTACCTGCAGTCGAAGGTCGACCAGTACCACGCCATGGGCGCCTACCAGGCCGTGAGCGCGCTTATGACCGGCGCGCTGTACACCGCCATCGTGGTCGTGGGCGGCCTGCTCATCGCGCAGAACCGCCTCTCCGCCGTGGACATGGCGACCTTCGCGCTCTACATCAGCCTGTTCAGCTCGCCCATCCAGACGCTCGTGGACTCCACGGAGAGCTTCCAGAAGGCCATCGCCGGCTTCAAGCGCATGGACGAGGTCCTCGCCACCATGCCCGATGTGCAGGATGCGCCCGACGCCCGCCCGCTCGAGGTGACCGACGGCGCCATCGAGTACCGCGACGTCTGCTTCTCCTACAAGGACGTCGAGCTCGGCGGGCGCGAGCCCGGCCGCCCGGTGATCGACCACCTGAACCTCTCCATCCGCCCCGGCGAGACCATCGCGCTCGTCGGCCCGTCGGGCGGCGGCAAGTCCACCACCTGCTCGCTGCTGCCCCGCTTCTACGACATCGACGCCGGCAGCATCACCATCGACGGGCAGGACGTGAGCCGCGTGACCCAGGAGTCCCTGCGCCGGGCGATCGGCCTGGTGCAGCAGGACGTCTACCTGTTCGACGGCACGATCCGCGAGAACATCGCCTACGGGCGGCCCGACGCCACCGACGCCGAGATCGAGGAGGCGGCGCGCCGGGCGAACATCCACGAGTTCATCGAGAGCCTGGACGAGGGCTACGACACCGTGGTGGGCGAGCGCGGCGGCAGGCTGTCCGGCGGCCAGAAGCAGCGCGTCGCCATCGCCCGCGTCTTCCTCAAGGACCCGGCGATCCTGATCCTCGACGAGGCGACGAGCGCGCTGGACAACGAGAGCGAGGAGGCGGTGCAGGAGTCGCTCGAGCGCCTGGCGCGCGACCGCACGACGATCATCATCGCCCACCGCCTGTCGACCATCAAGAACGCGGACGAGATCGCGACCGTGGAGCATGGTCAGGTCGTGGAGCGCGGCACCCACGACGAGCTTCTCGCACGTGGGGGCACGTATGCCCGCTATTATCGAATGCAGTTCGAGGGAGCGAGCGCCCGGGCTGCGGCTTCGGGCGAGGCTTCCGCGTAGGTCGCGGGCCGAGGCGCCCGTCGCGACGCGGGCCGAGGCGCCCGGGCGGCGGCTTCGGGCGAGGACCCCGTGCGGGACGCGGCCGCGCATCGCGCGCCGGCCGAAGGCGGGCCCCGCGTGCGGCGCGGCTCCGTCCTCGCAGGACGCGACCGAGATGAAGAGGTTGTTCGGCGGGCGCCCGAGGGGTGCCCGCCGCGGTATCTAAGGACGCACGACGATGGCAAGACGACCGCCGCTGACAGCAGACGAGGCCACCGAGCTCTTCTCCGAGCTGGATGAATCCGGCGTCGTCGACCCGCTGCGCGCCCGCGAGTCGTCCCGTCGCCGGGCGTTCCGCGCGAAGGTGCGCGAGGAGGGCGGCGACGAGGCCGTCAACAAGCTGGAGGCGGACCATCGCAGCAAGCGCCGCGCGAGCCGGCCGAAGATCGACCCGCTGTCGGCCGACGACCCTTCCGGCTCGAAGGCCGGGCAGGCCATCTCGCGCATGGCCGTGCTGAGCATCGTGGGCGTGCTCGTGCTCGTGGTGGGCATGCAGGTCGTCTACGGCGTCAACCGGCGCCTGAACACGGCGAACCTGTCCGAGCGCACCACCGCGGACACGGTCGAGCACGCCATGGAGAGCGGCGTCGAGTGGGGCAACGGCTTCACCCAGTTCCCGGAGGAGTTCACGGTCGACGAGGCCGACGAGTCGACCGGGGCGGTCGAGGTCTCCGTGGTGGACGCGACGTCGAGAAACGAGCTCGAGCTGCTGTCGAACTCCCAGATCCAGGCGGCGGCCCTGGCGACCAACGCCCTGCTGAACGACAAGATCAACCGCGTGACCTACAACGTGTACGTGCGCGTCGACGAGAACGGCAACTTCGTGCACGACGAGTTCTTCGGCTTCCTGAAGGCCGAGGGCACCGAGCGCGCGATGCTGACGTTCATCTGGACCAAGCAGGTCGCGGCGGGGACCAGCAACATCGACTGGGAGCTGCGCATCGTCGGTATGGACGACGAGACCGCGGCCAAGATCCAGGAGCAGGTGAACTCCGTCTCCTCGCTGGCGGACTCCTCCGAGGTGACGCAGGACGACCTGGACGACCAGACGTCCGAGCAGCTGCTCGAGCAGTCCCAGCGCGACTCCGGCGTGTTCACCGGCACCGGCGGCGCTGCGTCCGCCTCTGCGGACGAGGGCGCGGCGGCCGAGGGGGCCGCGGCCCAGTAGGGGAGCCGCCGCGGCGGCCCAATAGGAGCCTCGCCGCCGGTTTGACGGCCTGCGGGTGGTTCGGCGGGGTTCCGGGAAAGGTTTTTAGGACTCCCGGGCGCGCTTCCGGGGCCTTCGTACGGGTCCCCGGGTCCTCCGGGCGTGCGTTCGGGGCCTTCGGACGTGGTAAACAATTTTACTGTAACGTTAAATGGCTCTTCGGTGGTTTCTGTGGGAGAG
>NZ_JAQECM010000019.1:0-9699 GCF_027669965.1 Candidatus Collinsella stercoripullorum
AGGCGCGCGCCGGGCCGCGGGCGCCGGGCCCGAGCCGGTCGAGGTGCGGAAGCGGGTGCCCGCCTGTCCGGTCCCGCGTCGGGTCGGCCCCGCGGCGGGTTGGCGGCGCGGGCCGTCTGAGCTATGCCTGTCCACGCACGTCCCCTCCGTTCCTGGAATCGAGCCACGCCTGGAGGAACAGGGAGGCTGCGAGCATATCGACCTTGCCGCGCATCTTGCGCTCGGTGAGCCCCTGCTCGCGCAGGATGCGCTTCGCCTCGGCCGACGAGAGCCGCTCGTCGGCGAACTCGACGGGCAGGCCGAGCGCGCGTGCGAGGTCGCGCCCCGCCTCCATGACGCGCTCGGCCTGGGGGCCGTCCTCCCCCGCCAGGGTGCGCGGCCGCCCGACCACGAGGACGTCCGGCTCGTGGTCGGCGACGATGGCGCGGAAGCTCCGGGAGAGCCCGAGGACCTCCGCGGCGGGCAGGACCTTCACCGGCGAGGCGACGGTGCCGGTGCGGTCCGAGACGGCGACGCCGATGCGGGCGTCGCCGATGTCGAGCGCGAGCGCGACCATGCGGCCTACAGCCCGAAGCGCGCGCGGGCGGCGTCGAGGGCGGCGTCGATGCCCGCGGCGTCCTTGCCGCCGGCCTGCGCCATGCCGGGACGGCCGCCGCCGCGGCCGTCGACGCACGGCGCGATCTCCTTGATGACGTCGCCCGCAGAGAACCCGGAGGCGACGGCCTCATCGGTGGCGGCGGCGAGCAGCGCCGGGGTGCCCTTGCCGGTCACCGTGGCGAGGACGCAGGCGACGGGACCGGAGACCTTCTGGCGGACGGTGTCCCAGACGTTGCGAAGGTCAGCCGCCTCGAGCCCCTCGAGGCGCGCGACGACGAGACGGTAGGCGCCCAAGTCGGCGGCGTCGGCCACCGCGGCGCCGATGGCGTCCGAGGACCCGCCCGTCAGGGCGGCCTTGAGCTTCTGGTTGGCCTCGCGCAGCTCCTTCTGGAGCGACTCGATGCGGCCCGTGACCTCGTCGGGGCGGCACTTGAGGGCCAGGGCGGCGCGCTCGAGCGCAGCCGCGCGCCCCTCGAGGTAGGAGATGGCGCCCTCACTCGTCACCGCCTCGATGCGGCGGACGTTGGAGCCGGTCGAGGACTCGGAGACGATCTTGAACAGGCCGATCTCCGCCGTGTTGCGCGCATGGGTGCCGCCGCACAGCTCCCGCGAGAACGGGTGCTCCTCCTCGCCCACCGACACGACGCGGACGACGTCGCCGTACTTCTCGCCGAACAGGGCGACGGCACCGGCGGCCTTGGCCTCGTCGATGCCCATGATGCGGGTCACAACGGGCTTCGCGGCGAAGATCTCCCGGTTCACGAGCGCCTCGATGCGGGAGAGCTGCTCGGAGGTGAGCGCCTCGAAGTGCGTGAAGTCGAAGCGGAGGTGCTCGGGCGCCACGAGGGAGCCGGCCTGGTTCACGTGGTCGCCGAGGACCTCCTTCAAGGCCGCGTCGAGCAGGTGGGTCGCGGTGTGGTTGCGGCGCAGCAGCGACCGGCGGTGTCCGTCGACGACGGCGCTGACGACGTCGCCCTCGCGCAGCTCCCCGGCATCGACCTGGGCGACATGCGCGTAGAGGCCGTTATGGCTCTTGGTGTCGAGCACGGTGAGCACGGTGCCGCCCGCGACGAGGCTGCCGGCATCGCCCATCTGACCGCCCATCTCGGCGTAGAACGGGGTGCGGTCGAGCACGACCTCGACGCCCTGCTGCCCGCGGTGGACGCGCTCCACGCGCTCGCCGTCGACCACGAGGGCGAGCACGCGGGCCCCGTCGAGCTGCTCCTCGTCGTACCCGCAGAACTCCGTCGCGGGCAGCACGTCGGAGAGCTCGGTCCACACGTCGTTGAAGGAGCCCCAGGCGTCGCCCTTCACGTTGGCGCGGGCGCGCTCGCGCTGCGCCTCCATCTCGCGGTCGAAGCCCTCGGTGTCGACGGCGTGCCCGGCGCCCTCGGCGATCTCGACGGTGAGGTCGATGGGGAACCCGAAGGTGTCGTGCAGCTTGAAGGCGGTGGCGCCGTCGAGCACCTCGCCCTCACCGAGGCCGGACAGGGCCTCGTCGAGGTAGACGCGGCCGTTGTCGAGCGTGGCGGAGAAGCGCTCCTCCTCCGCGTTCACGATGCCCTGGACGAGGGAGACGTTCTTGGTGAGCTCGGGGTAGGCGTCGCCCATGAGCTCGTTCACGCGGTCGATGAAGCGCCCGAGGAACGCGCCCTCGATCCCGATGAGGCGGCCGTGGAAGACGGCGCGGCGCAGCAGGCGGCGCAGCACGTACCCGCGGCCCTCGTTGCCCGGGAGGATGCCGTCGGAGATCATGAAGTCGACGGAGCGCGCATGGTCGGCGATGATGCGCAGCGAGCGGCTCGGCCCCTCGTAGTCGTCGCTCACGTAGGCCACGCCGGAGATCTCCTCGCCGAGCCTGATGAGCCCCTGCATGATGTCGCTGTCGAAGAAGGAGGTCTTGCCCTGCATGATGGCGCTCATGCGCTCGAGGCCCATGCCGGTGTCGAGGTTGCGGTGCGGCAGCTCCGGCATGGAGCCGTCCTCCTGGCGGTCGAACTGCGTGAACACGAGGTTCCAGTACTCGAGGAAGCGGTCGCAGTCGCAGCCCGGGGCGCAGTCGGGGCGCCCGCAGCCCACGTCCTCGCCCATGTCGTAGTAGATCTCGGAGCACGGGCCGCACGGGCCGGTGGGGCCCGCCGCCCAGAAGTTGTCGTCGGCCCCCAGGCGCGAGATGTGGTCCTCGGCCACGCCGAGCTTGCGCCAGATGCCGTAGGTCTCGTCGTCGTCGGTGAACACGGTGAAGTGCAGGCGCTCCATGGGCAGGTGGAAGACGTCGGTCGACAGCTCGAGGGCCCAGGCGCAGGCCTGCTCCTTGGACACGCCGCCGAAGGAGAAGTTGCCGAGCATCTCGAAGAAGCTCGCATGGCGGCCGTCGGAGCCGATGATGTCGATGTCGTTGGTGCGGACGCACTTCTGGCACGAGGTGGCGCCGATCTCGTGCATCGTCTTCTTGCCCTGGTAGTACTGCTTGAACTGGTTCATGCCGGCGTTGGCGAGCAGCAGGGACGGGTCGTCGGGCACGAGCGACGAGCTCGGGAACAGCTTGCACCCGCGCTCCTCGAAGAAGGCGAGGAAGGCCGAGCGGATCTCGGCGGTGGTCATGGTCGGGACATCAGCGTTCATACGGTGAGCTCCTCGGTTGATGCGATAGGTAGGCGTAAACGCAAAAGAGTCTATCAGATACGGGGGGCTTGCGCGGAAACTCACGTGAACTGCGATTATGGGGGTCGCATGCGGGCGCCCGCGGCCCGCGGGCGCGCGGGGCGACGGGAACGCGGAGCGCCCCCGTGCCGGATGCCCGCGAGCGGGCGATCGGGTACGGGGGCGCTCCTGCGCGCGGACGGTGGCCTATGCGTCTCAGCGGCCGTCGTCCTCCTTGTCGTCGCCGGAATCGTCCCCGCCCGCGAAGGGGTTCCGGAACATCCCGGTTGAACCCGGCTGGAGGCCGGCGAGCTTGGACCAGGGGTTCTCGAACTCGGGCTTGGGCAGCGCCGTCGCCTCGGGCACGAGGTCGTCGGTCAGAAGCTCGGAGTCGGCGACGAAGGAGTCGTCGCCGAGCGCGTCGAAGGCGGGCACCGGGTCGCCGTACTCGTCGCGGTACGGCGTCCCCCGGAAGATCGCGCCGTCGTAGTCGACGAGCTGGCGGCCGGTGCGCTTCTCGAAGTAGAAGATGAACAGGCCCTTCAGGGCGGCCGTGAGCGGGATGGCGACGACCATGCCGAGCGGGCCCATGAGGGCCGAGCCGATCACGATGGCCGCGAGGCTCATGGCGGGGTGCACCTGGACGCTGGACTGCATGACCTTCGGCGAGATGACGTTGTCGGTGATGTTCTGCGCGACCACGCACACCGCGAGCGTCCACAGGGCCGTCGCGGGGCCGTGGAAGAAGGCGACGAACACCGACGCCGCCGCCGAGATCCAGGGGCCGACGACGGGGATGAGGTGGAAGATGCCGGTGAGGACGCCCATGAGGCCCGCATAGGGGTGCCCGACGAGCACGAGCCCGATGAAGACCATGACGCCGTTGACGACCGAGGTGACGATCATGCTGCGCATGTACCCGCCGACCGAGCGGGACAGGATCGCGAGCAGGAAGCGGTAGTCCTCCTCCTTGCCCTCGCCCAGCGCGCATCCGACCTCGCCGTGGATCTTGGGGTAGTCGCGCGCGAGCCAGTACGCGAGCACGAGCCCCAAGAAGACGATGAACAGGGTGTTGGCGAACCCGCCGATCAGCGGCATGACGCCGCGGCCGAGGTCGGCGGCCAGATCGGTCACGAACCCGGTCGCCGTGCGCTGGAGGGAATCGAGTACATCGGTGAGCCCGCTGAACATATCCGACGAGGTGAGGGCTCGGAAATCCCCCACGAGACGGGATATCCACGCCTGCAGCGAGACGAAGTAGCGCGGCATCTCGTTCAGGACGTCGATGACCTGGCTGATGAGCATGGGGAGCAGCATCGTGAACAGCAGCACGACCGCCGCGATGACCACGATGAGGCCGACGAGCGCGCCGACCCCGCGCGGGACGCCCCGATGCTCGAGCCCGTTGACGACGGGGGCCTCGACGAAGGCGATGAGCGAGCCCACGGCGAGGAACAGGACGACGGGGGCGAGGACGCCCACGACGTTCAGCAGCATGGCGCCGATCACGAGGGCGCCCACGACGGCCCAGATGCGCAGGGCGATCAGTCGCGTGTCGCGCAGGGCGCGGTCGGCGCCCGCGGCGCCGGGTTCTGCGTTCGTCATCGCTTGCCCATGACCCCCTCGGGATCGATCTTGTCCTGGATCTTCTTGAGCGTGCGCCGCAGCAGGCGCGAGACCTGCACCTGCGACACGCCGAGCTTCTCGGCGATCTCGATCTGGGTCATCCCCTTCACGAAGCGCATCTCGATGACCTCGCGCTCGCGCGGCGAGAAGCCCTTGAGCGCCTCCTCGATGACGAGGCGGTCGTCGGTGAAGGCCAGCGCGCTGTCCTCGGAGGCGTAGCGGTCGAGGACCGAGGGGGTGTCCTCGGAATCGGAGCCGCCGGGCGCCTCCAGGGGCACCGAGGTGTAGGCGGATGAGGACTCCATGGCCTCGAGCACCTCGTCGACGGTGGAATCGAGGTACTCGGCGATCTCCTCGACGGTCGGAGAGCGCTGCAGGCTCGTGGTGAGCGCATCGGTCGCCTGGTTGACCTTGGCGGAGAGCTCCTGGAGGCGGCGCGGGACGCGCACGCTCCAGCCCTTGTCGCGGAAGTGCCGCTTGATCTCGCCCATGATGGTCGGGGTCGCGTAGGTGGTGAACTCGAGGCCGCGATCGGGGTCGAAGCGGTCGATCGCCTTGAGCAGGCCCAGGTAGCCGACCTGGATGAGGTCGTCGAGCGGCTCGCCGCGGTTCTTGAACTTGTTGGCGAGGAAGCGGACGAGGTTCAGATGGGACATGACGAGCTTCTCGCGCGCCTCCATGTCGCCGTCCTGCTTGTACCGGCGGAACAGCTCGTGCGTCTTCTCCTTGTCCCAGGCCGCCTTGCCCGAAGCCACCCTCTCAGCCATCACAGGTCCGCTTTCAGCGTCAGCAGCAGCGCGGCGGGCTCGGGGCGCTTCTCGTAGGCGTCGCACACCGCGCCGAGGATGAGGTCGGCGTACAGGGCGGACTCGTCGCCGGGCTCCGCATCGGGCAGGGGTCCGTCGAGCTCGACTGACAGGGCGACGCGGGCGGGGTCGACGTCGAAGTCGAAGGCGACCTCCCCGCCGGGGCGCGCGGCGCACGCGAAGATGAAGGCCTCCTCGGCGGCCATGCGGACGTCCTCGACGCGGTCGACGGACATCGCGCACAGGGTCGCGACGTTCGCGGCGGTCATGCGCACGAGGCGCGCGAGGTGCGGGTCCGCCGCGACGGACAGGCGGATATGGGCGTTTTCGTTACTCATGCGAGCTCCCGGATTCGGTGTCGGACGGGGCGCCGGCCGCGGCCCCGTAGGTGTAGTAGCCGCGCTCGGGCGCGGGATCGGCGGCGGGCGCCTCAGGCACCTCGGCGGTATCCCCCTCCGAGCCCTCGGGTTCCTCGGCGTCGTCGGCACCCGAGGCAGGCTCGTCGAGCGCGCGGTCCTGAGGGGCGGGGCCCCGCCGGCCGAGGAGCCTCGAGACCTTCTCGGTGGCCGCCGAGGCGATCCCCGAGACGGCGCCCGTGGCGGTCTGCATGTCGCTGGTGACGGCGGAGACGTCGCGCAGGACGCCGTTCACCTCGATGAGGTCCGCGGAGAGGGCCTCGACGGCGATGCTCCCCTGCTTGAGGAGCGGCTCGACCTGCCCGAGTGCGGGCTGGAGCTCGTCGAGGGCATCGTCGAGCTTGGCCATGACGGGGCGCGCCTCGGCGAGGGTGCGGTCGAGTTCCCCGAGCGTGCGGTCGACGGACTCGACGGTCCCGCGGGCCCGGCGGAGCGTGACGGCGAGCTCGGCGACGGCCCATATCGCGGCGATCGCGAGCAGGATCAAGACGATGTGGAGCGGGTCCATGCTTCCTCCCCCAATACGGTCGACGCGCCCGCGGGGCGCGGGCGCACTTCATCTGATACTACCCCGGCCGGACCCCGCCTAACGGGCACAGCGCAAAATCGGGCGAATGAGCGCACCTAGTCCCCGACCTCCGGGGCCGCCCCCGAGCGGTCGCGGCTGGACTGCTCGAAGCGCCACTGCTCCCATCCGCGGCCGTCCGGCTGCCAGAAGCAGCCGCGCTCGAGCCCCTCCGGGAGATAGCGCTGCTCCACCCAGCCCTCGGGGTAGTCATGCGGGTAGAGGTACGTGCCGTACTCCTCGGAGCCGGGGCGGTGGCGGTCCCGCAGGTGGCTCGGCACCTCGCGGCGGCCGCTCGTGCGGACGTCCTCGAGCGCGGCGTCGATGGCGGCCTCCGCCGCGTTGGATTTGGGTGCGAGGGCGTTGTAGATCGCGGCCTGGGCGAGGTTGATGCGGCATTCCGGATATCCGATCACCTCGGCGGACTTGAACGCGGCGGCTGCGACGAGCAGGGCCTGGGGGTCGGCGTTGCCGATATCCTCCGACGCCTGGATCATGATGCGCCGCGCTATGAACTTGGGATCCTCGCCCGCGTCGATCATCCGTGCGAGCCAGTACACCGCGGCGTCCGGGTCCGAACCGCGCATCGACTTGATGAAGGCGGATATGACGTCGTAGTGCATGTCCCCGTTCTTATCGTAGGGCAGGCCGCGGCGGGGGTTGGCGGTGCGCACGTCCTCGACGGTGATGGGAACCGGCTCCCCCGCGTCGACGAGGGCGTCCGACTCGGGACGGGTCAGCGCGAACTCGCTCGCGAGCTCGAGGGTGGTGAGCGCGCTGCGCGCATCGCCTGCTGCCAGGGTGCAGACGGCCTCGACCGCGTCGTCGTCGAGCGCGTAGGCGCCCGCCAGGCCGCGCTCGTCCGCGACGGCGCGGCGCACGAGCACGGCGATGTCCTCATCGGAGAGCGGTTCGAGCTCGACCACGCGGCTGCGCGAGAGCAGGGCCGAGTTGACCTCGAAGTAGGGGTTCTCCGTCGTGGCGCCGATCATGACGACCGTGCGGTTCTCCACGGCGTGCAGCAGCGCGTCCTGCTGGGAGCGGGAGAAGCGGTGGATCTCGTCGATGAACAGGATGGTGCGCCGGTCGAAGGCCATGAGGCGGCGCTGGGCCTCCTCGATCTCGCGGCGCAGGTCCTTCACCGTCCCCGTGACCGCCGACACCTCGACGAACTCGCTGCGCGTGTGGGCGGCGATGATGTGGGCGAGCGTGGTCTTCCCCGTCCCGGCGGGGCCGTACAGGATCACGCTCGACAGGACGTCGCGCTCGATGGCGCGGCGCAGCCAGGAGTCGGGCCCCACGGCCTTTTGCTGCCCCACGTACTCGTCGAGGGAGGCGGGGCGCATGCGCACCGCGAGCGGGGCGTGGCCGAGGCGCCTGGCGCGCTCGTTGCTGGAAAACAGGGTCTCCACGGGTCGGCTCCCTTCATCTCCTCCGAATGCCCGGCGCTCAAGCTTAGCACTCGTTGATGTAGGTGCGCTGCGGGAAGCGGATCTCCGGGAAGAGCTTCTGGGCGAGCTCCGAGAAGTAACCGTCGGTCATGGAGGCGATGTAGTCGACGACCGTCTGGTCGAGGTCGTCCTCCCAGGCGTAGCGCTTGCCGTAGTGCGACAGCGCGGCGTCGATGCGCGCGATATGGTGCCGGAAGATGTAGCTCGACTCGTCGCGGGCGCGCAGGTCGCCGAGGCAGTGCTCGTACATGAGGGAGAAGGCGCGCCCCAGGACCTCGGCGCGCTCGCCCTCGATCCCGCTCGAGCGGTAGATCTTGCGGTAGTTCTCCGCCTTGGCGCGCCGGATCTCGCAGAACAGCTCCTCGCTCATCTCGATGCGGTCGCGCCCGTAGCTGTGCTCGATGATGTCGGCGGAGGCGTGCGACAGGATCCAGGAGTTGTACGCCCCGCCCAGGCCGTCCTCGAACCCGTCCTGGTCGAGCAGGCCCGCCGCGATGGCGTCTTGGCGGTCGCGGCCGACGTAGGCGATGATGTCGGAGATGCGCACCACGCACCCCTCGAGCGTCATGGGGCGCAGGGACCCCACCGCCGCGTGGCCGCGCTCGCGGCACCCCGCCACCGCGCGGTCGAGGTCGTCGAAGCCCCGGGCGCCCGACAGCTCGAACACGCGCTGCTCGTACTCGCCGTTGTGGGTGAGGCACCCGTCGAGCGTCTGGAGGGTGACGTTGCGCCCGTACAGGGCGTCGAGCACGCGCACGGAGTGCACGTTGTGGAAGAACCACCGTCCCGTCCGGGCGTGGTAGACGTCGTTCAGCGCCCGCTCGCCGGCATGGCCGAACGGCGTGTGGCCGAGGTCGTGCGCCAGCCCGATGGCCTCGATGAGGTCGCAGTTGAGCCCGAGCGCGTACCCGATGTCGCGCGCGATGCGGGAGACGAGCTGGACGTGGATCCCGCGCCGCGAGAGGTCGTCGTTGCTCCGGAAGCTGAACACCTGGGTCTTGCCCGCATAGCGGTTGTAGGCGGGCGTGTGGATGATCTTCTCCACATCCCGCACGAAGGGCGGGCGCCAGATGCTCCCGGCATCCGACGGCCTAGCCTCGCGCCGCAGCGCGGACCCGTCATCGGTGCGGTAGGGGTTCACCCATCCGCGTGCCCGGTCGTCCTCGATCCTCTCGATGAGCCCGTCGCTCAACCGATCGGGGATGCGCTCCATGTTCTCGCGCACCTCGGTGCGGTGCGCATCGATGCCGATACCGCTCATACGCTGCGACTCCCTTCGAACTCCGTGTCTGGGGACATCATCGCACACCGTGTGGACCGAGAAGCGCGTCGACGTCCGCGGCGCGCCGTGGACGGGAGCGGCGGGGCGGCGCGCGGAAGGCCCCCGATCCGCGCCCCGGCGCGCGAAGCGGGCGCGCCCGCCGTGGCGGCAAGCTGCGCGCACGGACGCAGACGGATATCCTCACCTGCGCGTTCGGATTCCGTTAAGACCACGGGGGAAGTCCGGGGGCCGGCTGCCGGCGCGCTTCGGGCCGGCAGCCGCCCGGCGCGCTACGCTGGAACCGGAAGCCGTCGAGGTCCCGATCGAAGGAGGC
>NZ_JAQECM010000019.1:9709-35595 GCF_027669965.1 Candidatus Collinsella stercoripullorum
GGCCGCCGTGACCGGTCCGACCCTGACCCTGCTCGTCTGCGGCCTTCTGGCGGCCGCGGTCATCGATGCGCGCCGCTCGCGCTACCCCAACGGGCTCGCCGCGTTCAACGCGGCCTGCGCCTGCGCCCTCGCCGCCTCGTCGTCCGGCGCCCGAGGCCTGATGCACCGGTGCGCGCTCGCGGCGGCCGCCTGCCTGGCGCTCACCTGCCTGGAGGCGGCCTGGCGCGCGGCGCGCGGCGAGCGGGGACTGGGCGGCGGGGACATCAAGTACCTGGCCGCCGTCATGGTCGCGCACCCCTTCGCGGGCGCGGCATCGTTCGCCTGCGGTCTCGCGGCACTGGCCGCCGCGGCCGCAGCGACCCGCAGGCGCGCGCTCCCGCTCCTCCCCTTCTGCGTGCCCGCGTTCCTCGTCCTGCTCGCCGTCGGCGCGATGCGGGCGCGCTGAGGCGCTCTGTCCTATAATCGAGCGGTCGGACCCACGGGGAGGATCACCATGGAAGCACACGAGCCCGCCTGCGGCGGGACTCCGGGCGCGCGGCCCATAGAGAGCGCCAGCGCCTCGACCGCCTGCCAGACGAACGGCTCGGCCTTCGCGTATATCGTCACCGCAGCCGTGATGGGGGTCGCCGCCCTGCTCGCGGCCGCCGTCGCCCTGCTGTTCTACACCGTCATCGCCGCCGACGCCCCCTACGCCGCGCAGGCGGGTCCGCAGGCCGACAGCGCGCAGGAGCTGCCCTGGGACCTCTACGAGCAGGATGCGCGCATGCGGGACCCGTACGGCATCGGCGTCTGAGCGGGACGCTGCCGCCGCCTACTTCGCGCCGTCCATCACCTGGTCGAGCGTCACCGAGACGCCGTGCTGGGTGGGGACCCAGTCCACCTTGAGGAAGAGCGCGGCCACGGTGATGGGGATGTAGGTGAACATGAACAGCGGGAAGGTGAACAGGTTGGCGAACACCCGCAGCCGGCTCGGGCAATGGATGTGCCCGCGCTCGAGCACCGTGGTCAGCAGCCCGAGCACGAAGAACGTCAGGTACATGGAACCGAAGGTCATCGCGATCGACCCGAAGCACATGGCGAGCTCGCGGTCGGTGGCGAGGAAGCCGTGCGAGAGCGACCCCACGATCAGGAAGGTCACGTTGACGAGGACGGAGATGAGCGACAGCAGGTTGCCCGGCGCGACGGTCATGAACAGGTCGTAGGCGGCGAAGCGGCGCAGGATGGCGAAGGACTTCACGAGCTGCGAGCCGTAGGTGAAGAAGACCTGGTAGAACCCTTTCGTCCACCGCATGCGCTGCTTCCAGGACGCCGCGAAGGTGACCGGCTGCTCGTCGTAGAACTCGGCGGGGGCGTAGCCGATCCTGACCCCGTGGATGGCGCAGAAGGTCGAGAACTGGATGTCCTCGGTCAGGGTGTGGAAATCCCAGCCGTGCATCCCCTCGATGATCTTCGCGGACACCAGGAAGCCCGAGCCCGAGACGGCGCACGAGGTCCCGCAGATCATGCGCGCGTTGTTGAGGAACCGCGCCTCCCTCAGAAACCAGGTCGCGTAGGCCGACGAGATCCAGGAGCTCCCGTAGTTCTTGGAGTTGCGGTAGCTCGTGAGCGCGAGGTACCCCTGATCGAAGGCGTCGTTCATGATGGAGACGTAGTCGCGGGACAGCAGGTTGTCCGCGTCGAAGATGAAGAACGCCTCGTAGCGCCCCGGGTACTCGTTGAGGATCCGGTCGAACCCGTAGTCCATGACCCAGCTCTTGCCCTTGCGCGCGAGGTCGTTGCGCTCGTACACGATGGCGCCGGCCTCGCGCGCCACGCGCGCCGTGTCGTCGGTGCAGGCGTCGGCCACGACGAAGATGTCGATGAGCTCGGACGGGTAGTCCTGCTCCTTGATGGACCGGACGAGGTTGGCGATGACGGCCTCCTCGTTGTGCGCGGCGATGAAGAACGCGTAGCGGTGCCTGCGCTTGGCGGGTGGGAGCCTGACCTCGCCGCGGAGGATCCCGACCAGGAAGAAGACCCCCTGGTAGAGGAAGCAGACGGTGAACAGGGCGCCGAGTATGAAGTTGAAGGCGACGATGGGGGTGATGTTCGACAGATCGAGCAGCATGGGGGCCTCTCGCGAAGTGGACGGCCGAGACGATGCGCTCAAGTGTATCGCAGCCGTCCTTCCCGGTGGTGGAGCTTATGTGTCACAGCGGGGCTCAGAGATAGAGGCCGAGCTGGCCGACGATGCGCTCCCCCGCCTCGGTGCGGCCCATCGAGCGGTCGGCGAGCTCCTCGAGCGCGGCGGCGAGGTCCCAGGGGAGCTCGTCGCGGCATTCGATGTCCTCCCCGGTCACGGGGTGCGTGAACCGGACGCGCCACGAATGGAGGAACTGGCGCGTAAGGCCGAGGTTCGCCCGATCGCCGCCCCGCCCGTAGAGCGGGTCGCCCACCAGGGCGTGGTTGATGTGGCGCATATGCACGCGGATCTGATGGGTGCGGCCGGTGTAGAGGTGGCACTCCACGAGGGTGTAGCCCTCGTCCCCGCGCCGGGCCTCGAAGCGCTCGAGCACGCGGAAGGTGGTGATCGCCTGGCGGGCGAAGGGGTCGTCGGAGACGGCCATCTTGACACGGTCGCGGGTGGAGCGGGCGATGCCGGTGTTGACGGTCCCCTCGTCCATGGCGATGTAGCCGTGGACGAGCGCGATGTAGCGGCGGTCGAGCGTCCGCAGGCGGATGAGGTCCTGCAGGGCGCGCTGGGTGTCATCGTCCTTGGCCGCGAGCATGAGACCCGAGGTGTCGCGGTCCAGGCGGTGGACGATGCCGGGGCGGTCCTCGCCCTGCACCGTCCCGAGGTGGTCGATACCGCAATGGTAGACCAGCGCGTTGGCCAGGGTGCCGGAGTCGTGGCCGTGGGCGGGGTGGCAGACGAGCCCGCGCTGCTTGGACAGGACGATGAGGTGGTCGTCCTCGTACCGGATATCCAAGGGGATGGCCTCCGGCACGACGGCGCCGGGCTCCGGGTCGTCGGGCAGCTCGACCTCGACGCGGTCCCCGCTCGCCAAGACGAGTTTCTTGGACGTGCAGACCTCGCCGTTCACCGCGACGGCCCCCGCCTCGACGAGCCGGGCGCAGGCGGAGCGCGAGGGGCAGCCCGGCTGGGCGCCGAGGAACGCGTCGAGGCGGGTGCCCGCGCCCTCCTCGGTCACGAGCAGGCGGATGTCCGCGCTCATCGGCCCTCCCTCCGTCCGCGCCGCGCCGCGCGGCGCTCGCGCGCCTCCGCGTCTCGGCGGTCGAGCTCGGCGGTGGCGTCGACCTTGTTCGCCGGCGAGAACACGAATCCGATGAACGCGATCGCGGCACCGCAGGTGATGCCGATGTCCGCGATGTTGAAGATGGGGAAATCGATGAACTGCGTCGCGATGAAGTCGGTCACGTAGCCGAAGGCGGCGCGGTCGACCGCGTTTCCGACCGCGCCGGCGGCGACGAGTGCCAAGCCCACGACCTCGAGCTTCGAGATGAGCGGGGCGCGGCGGAGGTACCACGCGCAAAAGCAGGTCACCGCGACGGCGAGCAGGACGAACGCCCAGCCGAAGCCCTCCCCCAGGCTGAAGGCGGCGCCGGTGTTGGCGGCGAAGCGCAGCTCGACCACGCCGGGGATGAAGTCGCGCGCGACGAACCCGGCGCGCACGGCGGCGCGGACGACGACCTTGGTCGCCTGGTCGGTGGCCAGCACGAGCGCGAAGAGCAGCGCTGCGGTCGTCGCGCGCCAACAGCGCGGCGGGATGAATTCGGTGGTGCCGCTCAAGGTCGAGGCGCCTCCCTCCTCTGCCGTCCGCCCGCCGACGGCTTCTGCCGCAGGCGGGCGGACATCGGGGCGGCCCGGACGGCGCGCCCCGCGGGTACAGGTCAGTTGCGCGCAGGGCGCCCGGTTACGCCCCGAGGGCCGCGGCGCAGCGGTCGCAGACGTGGGCGTGCCCGCCATGGGCGCCGGTCGATGCGCGGTAGTTCCAGCACCGGTCGCAGCACTCCCCGCGTGCGGCCTCGACGGTCGCGGAGAGCTCCTCGCCGCAGGCGAGCTCGACCTCGGAGACGATGAAGAACTCGGCGAGGTCGCAGGCGTAAGGGCCGGTCAGCAGCCCGTAGGCCTCCTCGGGGACCGTGGCGACGACACGCGTCGCCTGGCTCTTGGTGAAGGTCCCGGCGGCGCGCGCCTCCTCGAGCGCCTTGGTGACGACGCCGCGCAGGTCGAGGGCGGCTTCGAGGACCGGGCGGTACGCCTCCGCCTCCTCGACGGAGATGGGCGCGCGGTACCAGGAGAGCAGCGCCGCGTGCTCGACATGGTCGCGGCAGCCGGCGGGCGCGAACTCCATGACCTCGTCGCACGTGAAGGCGAGGATGGGCTGGAGGTCGCGCAGCAGCATCGAGAGCAGCTCGGACAGGACCGTCTGGGCGCTGCGGCGCGACAGCGAGCCGACCGGGTCGCAGTACAGGCGGTCCTTCAGGGCGTCGAGGTAGACGTTGGACAGCTCGGTCACCACGAAATCGTAGAGCGTGCGGTAGACGCGGTTGAACTCGTAGGAGGCGAAGGCCTCGTCGACGTCCGCCTGGACCAGGGTGAGGCGGGCGAGCATCAGCTTGTCGAGCGGGAGCAGGTCGGCGAAGGGGACGCCGTCGGTCTCGGGGTCGAACTGGTCCTCGATCTCGCCGAGAAGGAAGCGGAACGTGTTGCGGAAGCGCCGGTACGCGTCGCTCGTGCGGGCGAGGATCTCGTGGTCGATGGCGACGTCGGTCGAGGTGTCGACGGAGGCGACCCACAGGCGGATGATGTCGGCGCCCATCTCGTCGCAGACCTTGTTGGGGTCGATGACGTTGCCGAGGGACTTGGACATCTTGCGGCCCTGCCCGTCGAGGGTGAAGCCCTGCGAGACGACCGCCTTGTACGGCGCGACCCCGTTGGCGCCCACGCTCGTGAGCAGGGAGCTCTGGAACCAGCCGCGATGCTGGTCGGAGCCCTCCAGGTAGACGTCAGCCGGGTAATCGAGCTCCTCGCGCCCCTCGCAGACCGCGCGCCAGGACACGCCGGAATCCCACCACACGTCGAGGATGTCGCGGTCCGCCTTGAGGTGACGGCCGCCGCACTTCGGGCACACGCAGGCGTCGCCGAGATAGCTCTCGGGCGCGTCGGTGAACCAGGCGTCGGACCCCTTCTCGCGGAACAGCGCGATCACGGCATCGAGGGTGGCGTCGTTCATGACCTTCTCGCCGCAGTCCGCGCAGGTGAAGCTCGGGATGGGGACGCCCCAGTTGCGCTGACGCGAGATGCACCAATCCGGGCGCTGCTCGACCATGGCGCCGATGCGGTTCGCGGCGTGCGCCGGATACCAGCGGACATGGTTGCGAATCTGGTCGAGCGCCTCATCGCGCAGCCCGGTCTTGTCCATCGAGACGAACCACTGGTCGGTGGCGCGGAACAGGACGGGGTTCTTGCAGCGCCAGCAATGCGGGTAGCTGTGGGTGATCTTGACGCTGGCGACGAGGGTGCCGCGCTCGCGCAAAAACTCGATGATATGCGGGTTGGCCTCGTCGGTGTCCATCCCCGAGAACGGACCGCCGGTGCCGAAGGTGTCGCCGACGTAGAACCTGCCGTCGTCGTCGACGGGCATGCAGATGTCCATGCCCTCCTTCATGCAGACGTAGTAGTCGTCCACGCCGTGGCCGGGCGAGTTGTGGACGATGCCGGTGCCGTCCTCGGTGCCGACGTAGTCCGCCAGCAGCGCGACGCCCTCGACGCCGTCGAAGACGGGCTGCTTGTAGTGCAGGTGGTCGAAGGTCTCGGCGGGAACCTCGTAGGGCGCGCCGTCGACCATGACCGGGGTGGGCTCCCAGCCGGCGATGCCGCAGACCTTCTCGGCGAGGTCCTTCAGCATGATCTCGGCGCGGCCGTCATGCTCGATGGCGGTGTAGACGGCGCCGGGCTTCAGGGACACGGCCTGGTCGGACGGGATGGTCCAGGGGGTCGTGGTCCAGATCACGAAATCGACCGGGCCGTCGAAGGGCTCGAGGCCCGCGGGCTTCGAGGTGAGCTCGAAGCGGACGTAGATCGACGGGCTCGTCTCATCGGAGTACTCGATCTCCGCCTCGGCGAGCGCGGTGTGGCAGTGCTTGCACCAGTGGACCGGCTTGTGCCCGCGGTAGATCATCCCCCGGGCGAACATGGCCTTGAAGACCTCGATGTCAGCGGCGTCGTGCTGGTTGTAGAGGGTGAGGTAGGGATGGTCCCAATCCCCCAGGACGCCCAGGCGCTTGAAGCCCTCGCGCTGCAGGTCGATGTTCTCGACCGCGAATTTGCGGCACAGCTCGCGGATCTCGTCGGTCGGGGTCGCGTTGAACTTCTCGGTGCCGAGCATCTCCTCGACCTTGTGCTCGATCGGCTGACCGTGGCAGTCCCAGCCGGGGACGTACGGGGTCTCGAGACCCTGCATCGCCTGGTAGCGCTCGATGATGTCCTTGGAGATCTTGTTCATGGCGTGGCCGATGTGGATCGGGCCGTTCGCATACGGGGGGCCGTCATGCAGGATGAACTTCCCGTGCCCCTCGTTCTTCTTGAGCATCTGCTCGTACACGCGGTCCTGCTGCCAGCGGCGCAGGCGCTCCGGCTCCCGCTGCGCCAGGGCGGCGCGCATGGGGAACCTGGTCTTGGGCAGGTTCATGGTGCCCTTGTACTCGTTTGCCACGAATACCCCTTTCGGATCGGGGGCGCCTCCCAAGAAAAAAGCGCCCGTCCCGTGCAAGCTGGGACGAAGCGCTCAGACGTAGTCGCGGACCGGCGGCCGCGTGCAAGCTCCTCGCTGTACCACCCAGCTTAAGGCGCTCCCGCGCCCGTTACTCGGCTGGTCTATGACGGCGACCATCCCGGCGACGTCTACTGGAACAGCCCGGTTCGCGATGCACCCCGCCTCGGCGGGGGCGGTGCATCCTGCGGGCCGTTCGTTCGGGCCGCGGCTCCGGGGTGATATTCGCACGGTCGCGCGCGCAGGCTTCACAGCTACCGCCTGCTCTCTGATGCGCGCGGGGGCCGGCTACTCCTCCCCATCACAGCCATTGGGCGGTATTGTAGCACGCACCCGCCCGCGCTGCCAGGACGCGGACGGGTGCATGTGACGGACACGAAGAGGGACCCTGTCGTCATGACGGCGAGGACTCCCCCGCGTCACGGCGACCGGGCCCATCGGACGGCGGAGGGGCTACCGCCGCCGTTCCTCACGCCGCCGGAGGGCCGTCGTCGCCCCTGTCGCGACGGCGAGGGCGCCCGCTGCGGCGAAGACAGCGTGCTCGGCCGCATCGCCGGTCTTCGGGAGCGCGGAGCGCCCGTCCGAACCGCCGCCCTTCTTCTTGGAAGCGGTCGTGACGGAACCGGCGGGGTCGGCAGGGTCATCGGGCGTTCCGGGATTTCCGGGTCCGGTGGGCGCGGTGGGCACATCGGGCGTCCCGGGGTCGACGGGGCCGCCGGGATCGGACGGGTCGTCGGGTTTCCCGGGCTCGGCGGGGTCGACCGGCGTTACGGGGACGAGCTCGTTGGTGAGGACGAATCCCCCCTGCGTGGGCTCGGGATCCCCCGCGGCACGGTAGCCCTCGGGCATATCCTCGCTGACCGTGTACTCGATCGGGCTCCCGCCGCGTTTCGCATCGAGCCCCTCGAACCGGGACGTCCAGTCGTCAGCGGTCCCCTGCGCCCCGTCGGGGCCGGCTGCGGTGAGCTCGAGCTCGCGGCCGGTGTCCTCCCCGTTCGCAAGCAGGTGCACGGTGAGCTCGGAGGGGCGGATGCCGCGCTCGTCGTCGCCGTCGTTCCAGCGCTTCGCGACATCCACGGAGACGGTCGAGGGCCTCTTGCGGTTGATGACATCGATGTACCCGAAATCCCGTCTGTCGAGGTCGTCGTCATCGAGATTGAGGTCCGTCGAGACCTCGCTCGCGTAGCCGTCCGGCACGTCGAGCTCCTCCACCTCGACGCCTCGGAGCTTGGGCCATGCATCCGTGCTGTTGCGGAACCAGATGGAGGCGCCCCACCCGCACTCCTCGTTGAGCACGATCGTCCAGTCGTCGTCGGTCCCGACGACACCGTCGGGCCCCTCCTCCGAGATCTCATCCTGACCGGAGCCCTGCGGATACTGGAGGTAGTACCAGGGGTCTTCCACCGGATACCCGTCCTCTTCGACCGCATCGACCTTCACGCGGACCCTCACGGAGTCCGCCCCCGGTTTGGCAGGTTTGCCTTCCTCGTCATACCAGAGCTTCCGCACATCGATAAGGATCGCATGCGCCTCCGGTTTCGCCGCGGCCGTATGGGGGCCGGTTGAGAGCAGCAGGGCCCCGGCGGCCGCGGCTGCGAACGCACCCGCTACCACCGCCAAGCGCTTCCGTCGCGCCATGTCGCACCTTCCTTTCAGGCGGCCCCGCTCGGGGCGCCCTCGTTTCCGTGTATCTCGGAACACACCCTATAGCGGGGACCGGACTCCATCCGTTCCCCGTTCGGTACCCGGTGGGACCGTGCTTGTGCGCAAACTATGGTTTCAGTGGGTAAATCGCCGGAACCGCGCCTTGCACCGTCCGGCAGGGGCATCTAGCTCGAAGACACGCATCCGGCCCCTCGCGCTCGCGCGACCTGGCGGCATCGCGCCGATGGGAAAATTGGGAAAAAAGTGCCTGTCACCTTTTTCCCACGCTCGCGCGCCCTGGCGGCACCGCGCCGCCACGGACCCGTGCGATGCCGCCTGCGTTCCCGCGCGGGGCCGGACCGCGCGCGGCATGCCGCCCGAACGCAAGCGGGCATGGGACCCAGCCTCCCGCCACCGCGCGCGGCCGAACCCGCCGCACGGGGCACGGGAGGGGAACGGATCGCGGACCCCTCGACCCTACACTTCCCCGCAACCGCCTACCGACCTACCGACCAGACCGGGGGGCACCCCCGACATCGACCGAACGGAAGACCACTATGCACGCAGAACGCCCGCCGTACACCGCGAAGCGCCCGCCGGCCCCGATCCCGGAGGCCGACGGCGCGACGCCCGTCGGAATCGTACGCTTCAAACGGGACACCCTCGCCATCGTGGGGTCCAACGAGCAGGCTTGGAGGATCGTCGGGATCGGCTCCTCCGACGGCGCGCTCAGGGCATCCGTCAGCGAGAGCATCGACCGGCTCGTCCCCCTCGCGGACCTGAGCTCCTTCCACGCCCTGCTCGACGCGGGGAGCGCATCGCAACCCCCCGCCGAATTCGACGCGCGCATCAGGCGCGCGGACGGGACCCCGATCGAGATAGCCTGCTGGCTCTCGCTGCTGCCCGACGCGACGGGGCGGAAGGACGCCGTCTGCCAGCTCGTCATGATCGACGTGACGCACAAGCGCGACATCGCGCGCTCGAGGAGCCGCGCCCGCAGGGCGAAGGAGCTCGCGCTCGCATACGACGTCGTGTTCCTCATCGAGCCGGGGGAGCGGCGCGCCCGCTGCCTCAGGTTCGAGCGGGACGAGCGGATCGCGCGCCTGGGCTCCCTTCGCATCAGCCTGACGGATGCCCTGGACTACCTCGTCGAGCACCTTGCGGCCCCGTGGGAGCGCGCCGGCCTGCGCGCGTTCGTCGAGAACGCCTGCCACGCGGGCGAGGGCAACAACCTCCCATCCGAATCGCCGCAGCGCATCGAGTTCACGGGTGCGGGAGAGGCGGCGGGCGGCGGGAGACTGCGGGAGGCGGTCCTCATGGACGCCGAGGGCGGGGGCTTCTTCCTCTGCTCGCGCATCGTGGACCGGGCTGCGTCCGACGAGCCCGCAGCCCTCGTTCCGCGTGCGCGCCCAGCCGGGGCCGCGCCCCGGGAGGCGGATGCCGGCCGCGGGAACGGGGACCCGCGCGTGACGATCAGGACCTTCGGGTACTTCGACGTCTTCGTTGACGGCCGGCCCATCGCGTTTCGCAGCGAGAAGGCCAAGGAGCTGCTCGCGCTGCTCGTCGACCGGAGGGGCGGGTACGTGACCTCGGCGGACATCATCACGGCGCTCTGGGAGAACGAGCCGATCACCGGCCAGCTGCGCACGAGGTGCCGCAAGGTCGCGCTCCGGCTGAACCGGACGCTCGAGGCGAACGGCGTCGGCGGCATCGTCGAGTCCGTCCGCGGCAAGCGGCGCATCGTGCCCGAGCTCGTCTCGTGCGACCTGTTCGACCACCTCTCGGGCTCCGCCGACGCGGGCGCCGACTTCCGCGGGAGCTACCTCAAGAACTACAGCTGGGCCGAGGGCACGCTCGCCGAGCTCATGCAGGAGGGCATGCGCAGGTGACCGGGACGGGGCGTGCGGCCCCGTCCCGTCCGCGCCCGGGACCCTCAGAGCTCCAGGGTCTCCAGGTCATCGGGGACGAACAGGTTCCCGTGGAAGTACGCGCTCCCCTCCTCCGTGTACAGCTCGCGCCGGCACTCGATCGTCCGATCCTCCGTGTGGTACAGCACGAGGTTCTCCACGCCCAGCCGCTCGGCCAGCTCGCAGGCGTCCTTCACCGTCGAATGGCTCTTCTCGTACGGACGGAAGATATCGGCCTGGCTGTGCAGGCAGAACGCCTCGTGGAGGAGCCAGGCGGCGCCCTCGGCGTAGGCGCGCTCGCACTCGTTATATGGTTCGTCCCCGCAGCAGGTGAGGCGCCTGCCCGCGCCCAGGTCCAAGCTGAACCCGAACTGCTTCGCCTTCGTCGAGCGGATGTCGAAGGACGTCACGTCGTGCCCGATGATGCCGCGGGTCTCGCCGTCGGCGACCGTCACCAGATGCAGGGCGCGCCCGAGCTGGGAGGCGGCCTTCTCCCCGAGGAGGGCGTGCGCCATCTGATCGAGCAGGCCGATGACCTCGTCGTGCGCGTACAGGCGCGCCTCCCCCTCGTAGGTGCCGCGCTGGGCGCCCTGGCAGATCATGCGCATGAGCCAGACGACGCCGAGCAGGTGGTCGATGTGCTTGTGCGTCACGATGATGTCGCGTACATCGCGCCAGTCCTCGCCCGCCTGCGCGAGCCGGTTCAAGATGGTGTTCCCCCCGCCCGCATCGACCAGCAGCCGGCGCGCGTCGTCCCTGATGAGGAAGCAGGTGTTGTAGCACGCGGTCGCCTGCGCGTTGCCGGTGCCCAGAAACGTGATGTCCATGGCGTCCTCCTTCGATTCGCCCCCGTCAGGATAGCGCAACCGCACGGGATCTCGCGGCATCAGAGCGCCGCGCATCCGCGCGCGAGCGGGCCGGCCGCATGGGACGATGGCCGGCATGCATAAGGGCGACGCGACGGGAGGCTCGCATACGGACGAGGCGGGGGCGCCCGACCGGGAGCCCTATAATGCTGCACGGGTATTCCCGTTCCCGACCGAAGAGAGGTTCCATGCGCACCATTCAGATGAGCGATTACACCGTGGGCGAGGACGCCTTCGACGCGATCCCCGAGACCCTCGCCGCATACGGCGCGAAGACTGTCGTGCTCGTGGGCGGCAGGCGCGCGCTCGACGCCGCCGCCCCCGGGATTACGGCGGCGCTCGCCGGCACCGGCGTCGCGATCCTCGACACCGTCGTCTACGGGACGGATTCAACCCGCACGAACGTGAACAGGCTGGTCGCGCACCCCGCCTTCGCCGAGGCCGACGTCGCCTTCGCCATCGGCGGCGGAAAGGCCATCGACACCGTCAAGACCGCGGCGAGCGAGCTCGGCAAGACCGTGTTCTCTGTGCCGACCATCTGCTCCAACTGCTCCGCGGCCACGGCCATCGCCGTGATCTACCACGACGACGGGTCGCTCGAGGGCTACGCCTACCCGCCCTGCCCCGCGCATATCTTCATCAACCCCCAGATCATCGCGGAGGCCCCCGCCGAGTACTTCTGGGCGGGCATCGGCGACGCGCTCTCCAAGCAGCCGGAGGTCGAGTGGGCCACGAGCACCCGCGAGCTCGGGCACACCGCACGGCTCGGCCTCGCGCTCGCGCGGACCTGCACCGAACCGCTCATGACCTGGGGCGTCCAGGGGCTCGCCGACGTACGCGCCGGCCGCTCGAGCGAGGCGGTCCGCCAGATAGCCCTGGATATCGTGGTGAACACCGGCTACGTGTCGAACCTCACGAACCAACCGGACTTCTACTACAACTCGACGCTCGCCCACGCCTTCTACAACGGCTCCACGGGCGTGAAGCGCCCCGGCACCTACCTGCATGGGGAGGTCGTCTCCTTCGGCGTCCTCGTCATGCTCGCCTACGCCGGGAACCGAGCCGAGCTCGAGCGCTACGCCTCGTTCAACCGGGAGATGGGCCTGCCGGTGACCCTCGCCCAGATCGGGCTCGACGGGAGCCGGCTCGCCGAGCTCACCGAGTACGCGCACGTCTCGAACGAATGGAAGCAGGGCAACCCCGAGCCCTTCGAGGACGCCCGCTTCATCGCGGCGATCGAGGCGGCGGACGCCTACGGCCGCTCGCTGCTCTAGCGCCCGGCGCATGCGAAGGGGCCCGGGGCGGCCGTTTGCCGAACCGCACCCCGCTCCTTGGACGGCGGCGTCCATGGAACGGGACGGCTCGGGCGGCTGCCCCGGGCCCCGTGCGACCGCGGTCGCGGCGCCCCCGTCACGCGGCGGGGGCGCTTGCGTGCGTCAGGCCTGCTCCCCTGCATCGGACGGCGCCGCGTCGGGCGCGGGTGCCGCGGGCTGGTCCGGGGAAGCGGGATGGGCCGCGGGCTCCGGCGCCGGCTCGGGAGCCGCCGCGCCGAGCTTCGCCCCGCAGTTCATGCAGAACGCGTCGCCCTCGTTGACCGGCGACCCGCACGCGGGGCAGACCGCCTGGGCCGCGGCGGGGGCGGGCTCAGGTTCCGCGGGGACCGCCTGAGCTGCGGCGTAGGCCGCCTGGATCTCCGCCATGGGCTTGCCGCAGCCGCAGCAGAACATATCCGTGGCGGAGATGCGGGTATGGCAGAAGGGGCACTCGATGCTCACGGCGGCCTGGGCGGCGGCGGCCGCCTGGCGCTCGAGCTCGTCGAGCTGAGCCTGGATGGCGTCGCGCTCCTGGTCGATGGCGGCGATCCCGTCGTAGAGCGCCTCGCGCCCGGAGCGCAGCGCGGCGTCCTCGCGCGTGACCTCGTAGAGGCTCGCGCCGAGCTGCGCGGCGAGCTGCTGGCGACGCTTCATGGCATCGTTCATCTGGTTCTTGAGCTTCATGGACTCAACGCCGCGGTTGGCCCCTGCGACGCCGCGGTTGACCGAAGCCTGGACATCGTCGAGAAAACCCATGTCCCGTCCTTTCACCTAGTGCCGACCCCTCAAGTATGGACCATCCCGGACGGCGTCGGATGGTGATTCGATAAGCGAGCGTTTAAGATTCCCTGACGCGGAGGTAGATCTGCCGCTGGCCGTTGGCGCCGCCGGGCTCGTCGAACTCGTAGGCACCGAGGGACTTCAGGAACGGGCGGAGCTTCTTGAACCCGTAGTTGCGCACGTCGAAATCGGGCAGGCGCTTGCCGAGCTGGTCGCCGAGCTGCCCGAGCGAGACCCAGCCGTCGTCATCGGAGAACTGGTCCACGATCGTGTTGACCGTTTCCCGGATCTTCTTGAGATGCCGGCGCCGGTCGGCGCGGCTCATCTCGCCGAAGTCGACGGCGTCGTCCTCATCGTCATCGGACACGGGTTCGGGCTCGGACGCCAAGACGCGGCCGCCGGCGTCCCCGGGGCGACGGCGGGGCTGCGCATCGGCGAAGCCCGCCTCCCCGTCGCAGGCGTCGGCATCCTGATCGGTCCCGGCCTCGGGGGCCTCGCCGGGCGCCTCCGCGGCGTCGCGGCGCCTGCCCCCGCGCGAGGCCCGGCGCCTCCGTGAGCGCGGGCGCGGCGCGTCCCCGTCGGCGTCCTCGGCATCGCCGTCCGCGGGGTCGTCGGCCTCCTCCGCCTTGCGCGCGGCGTAGAGCAGGTCGAGGTACTTGAACTGGTTGCAGGCGGAGATGAAGGGCTGCGGGGTCTTCTGCTCGCCCATCCCGATCACCTGCATGCCGCTCTCGCGCAGGCGTGCCACGAGCCGCGTGAAGTCGGAGTCGGAGCTCACGATGGCGAACCCGTCGACGGTCCCGGAGTACAGGATGTCCATCGCGTCGATGATCATGGCGGAGTCCGTGGCGTTCTTGCCGTAGGTGTAACTGTACTGCTGCATGGGGATGATGGAGTTGTCGAGCAGGCAGCTCTTCCAGCTGGCGAGCCGGGGGCTCGTCCAGTCCCCGTAGATGCGCTTGTAGGTGGCGATACCGGAGTTCGCCACCTCGTCGAGGACGATCTTGATGTACTTCTCGGAGATGTTGTCCGCGTCGATGAGGATGGCGAAGCGCGGATCGGAACTGTAGGCGTTGGGCATGTGCACCTCGATTCTCGAAGATATCCGTACCCGATGGTACCCGCATCCCGTGCTGCGCGCATGGACGTATGCAGATCCGCGCACCGGGCGTGCGAAGGAGGGTCTCGCAAGCGGGCACAGGCGCGCCCCCGGCCCCGGTCGTCGGGGTCGGGGGCGCGCCTGTGTGGGAGTGCTCCCTATCAGCTCTGCTGCTCGGGCTTGGGCATGAAGGGGTTCTCCCGCTTCATGAGCGTCATGAACTCCTCGCCCGTGATCGTCTCCTTCTTGTAGAGATAGCGCGCGAGCTCATGCAGCTTGAACTTGTTCTCGCGCAGGATCTGCAGGGCGCGCTCGTGCGCCTCGGTGATGAGCTTGAGCACGGCCTCGTCCACGCGCTCGGCGGTGCCCGGCGCGCAGGTGAGCGAGGTGTCCTGGTTGAGGTAGGCGTTCTGCACGGTACCGAGCGCCATCATGCCGAACTCGTCGGACATGCCGAAGCGCGTGATCATGTTGCGCGCGAGCTTGGTCGCCTGCTCGATGTCGTTGGCGGCACCGGTGGTCATCTCGCCGAAGATGAGCTCCTCGGCGGCGCGGCCGCCGCAGTACACCGCGAGCTTGTTCAGGACCTCCTGCTTGGTGGTGAGGAACTTCTCATCCTGCTCAACCTGCATGGTGTAGCCGAGCGCGCCGCTCGTGCGCGGGACGATGGTGATCTTGGTCACCGGAGCGGAGCCGGTCTGGCTCGCCGCCACGATGGCATGGCCGATCTCATGGTAGGACACGACCTGCTTCTCATGGTCGGAGAGCACGGTGGACTTGCGCTGCTGGCCGGCGATGACGACCTCGACGGACTCCTCGAAGTCCTCCTGGCAGGCGAGCTTGCGGCCCATGCGCACCGCGCGCAGGGCGCCCTCGTTGATGATGTTCGCCAGATCGGCGCCCGAGGCGCCGGGCGTGGCGCGCGCGATGGCGCTCATGTCCACGGGCTGCTGGACCTTGACGTCCTTCAGATGGAGCTCGAGGATCGCCTTGCGGCCCGTGAGGTCGGGCAGCTCGACGGGGACGCGGCGGTCGAAGCGGCCCGGGCGCAGCAGCGCCGGGTCGAGCGAGTCGGGCCGGTTCGTGGCGGCGAGCACCACGATGCCCTTCTTGTTATCGAAGCCGTCCATCTCGGTGAGCAGCTGGTTGAGGGTCTGCTCGCGCTCGTCGTTGCCCGAGAACCCGCCGCCGTCGCGCTTCTTGCCGATGGTGTCGATCTCGTCGATGAACACGATGCAGGGGGCCTTCTCCTTGGCCTGCTTGAACAGGTCGCGCACCTTGGCGGCGCCGCGGCCGACGAACATCTCCACGAACTCGGAGCCGGAGATGGAGAAGAACGGGACGCCCGCCTCGCCGGCGACGGCCTTGGCGAGCAGCGTCTTGCCGGTGCCCGGAGGGCCCACGAGCAGGGCGCCGCGCGGCAGCTTGGCGCCGATGGCCTCGTAGCGCTCGGGCTTCTCGAGGAAGTCGACGACCTCCTTCAGGGACTCCTTGGCCTCCTCCTGGCCGGCGACGTCCTTGAACGTCACGCCGACGTCCTTGGAGGCGACGATGCGCGCACCGGACTTGCCCAGGCCGCCGGCGCCGAAGCCCCCGAAGCCGCTGCTGAAGTCCATCGAGGGGTTGTCGTCGCCCATGGCCTTCTTCATGCGGCGGTTGAGCCACCAGCCGAACAGGATGAAGATCATGATCGGGGCGAAGGTGATGAGCAGGTACAGCCAGGTGCCCGAGTCGTTGCTCGGGATGGTCACGCTCGTGTCGGCACCGGACTCCATGATGAGCTGCGAGAGGGTGTCCTCGGCGCCCGGCATGGCGGTGGTCCTGTAGGCGACGCCCTCGTCCTCCCCCTTGCGGGTATACAGCACGTCGGAGTCGCCCGCCGTGTAATCCATCTTGTCGACGTTCTTGCTCTCGAGGTCCGTCAGCAGGGTGCTGTAGCTGACCTCGGTCACCTGCTGCTGCGTGCGCATGCTGGGGAACAGCACGGTGCTCAGCACCAGGTAGAGCGCGAAGGCGATGAGCACGTAGAGGATCATGTTCCGTCTGCGCTTGTGGTCGTCCATCTCCATACGTTCACTCCGTACTACGTGGTCGGGATTGGCAATGGTTCAAGGATACCCAAGCGCCCGCGCGATAAACAGGGCCGCGGGCGAAATCATACGGTGCCGAACGGATCGTACGGTGCCGAACGGATCGTCGCCGCGCCCCGCGCCGCATGGAGAGGCGGTGAATCCCCGCGCGCCGCGCGATTGCGGGCGGGTGCTTCCTACCATGGGGATGCTGCGTCGACGGGGAGATCGGGGGGATCGGATGGCGTTCGGGAAACGGGCGGGCACGCATCACGCGCAGGCGGCGTCGCTCGATGTGACAAGCGGGACGATCTGGCGGCAGCTTCTGCTCCTGTGCGTCCCCATCTTCCTGAGCTCGTTCTTCCAGCAGGCGCACGCCCTGGTCAACACCTTCATCCTGGGGCAGTTCGGCGGGAAGCTCGCGCTCGGGGGCGTCCAGGCCACGGCGTCGCTGTTCGAGCTCGCCGTCGGGTTCTCGGTCGGCCTCGGGGCGGGGTGCGCGGTGATCTCGGGGCAGTTCTTCGGGAGCCGCGACGACGAGCGGCTCTCGCGCGCCGTCCACACCGCCATGACGCTCGCCGTCGCCCTCGGCCTCGCGATCTCCGTCGCGGGCGTCGCGTTCATCCCGCAGATCCTCGCGCTCATGGGCACGCCCGCCGAGCTGATGGCCGAGGCGGTCCCCTACTCGCGCTTCTACGCGGCTGCCATGGTCTTCTCCCTCGTGCTCAACATGGGGTCCGCCCTGCTGCGCTCGGTGGGCGACACGCGCACGCCCGCCCTCATCATCGCGAGCGGATGCTTCATCAACGCCGCGCTCGACGTCGTCTTCGTCGCGGTCCTCGGCCTCGAGGCCGCCGGGTGCGGCATGGCGACCGCGATCACCCTCGCGGTCAACGCCGCGCTCATGACCGGCCGCCTCATGCGCGCCCGCGGCGCATGGAGGCTCGACCTGCGGCGGATGGGCATCGACGGGCGCATCTGCAAGAGCATGCTCGCGTGCGGCCTTCCGCTGGGGATCCAGTCGTCGCTCTACTCGATCTCGAACATCATCCTGCAGTCGACCGTGAACACCTTCGGGACCGACGCCGTCACGGGATGGGGGCTCTCCGCGCGCCTCGACGCCTTCATCTGGATGGTGACCGAGGCCCTCGGCGTCTCGATGACCACCTTCGCCGCGCAGAACTTCGGCGCCCGGAACTACGAGCGCATGCGCCGCGGCTACCACACGTCGCTCGTCATCACCGTCGCGGTCATCGGGTCGATGTCCGCCCTGCTCGTGGTCTTCGTGGAGCCGCTGTCCCGCCTGTTCATCGACGACCCCGCGGTCACCGGGTACACGACCCTCATGATCCACTTCATCGCGCCGTTCTACGCGTTCTACTCCATCGTCGACAACACCTCGGGGGCCATCCGCGGGTCGGGCGAGAGCCTGCGCCCGATGCTGCTCACGATCCTGGGCACGGTGGTGTTCCGCGTGATCTGGCTGCTCGCGGTGGTTCCCGCGCACCATGCCATCGAGACGATGCTCATGGTCTACCCGGTGACCTGGATCCTCACGGCGGCGCTGTTCGTGGCCTACCATCATTGGGGCCATTGGCTGCGCCATGCCGAGGACCGCGCCACCCGGCTCAATGGCGGCGTCGTCTAAGCGATGGCGCCGGTGGGACGGCGTCCCTACCCACCATGGGAACAAAGGCCGCACCGTCAGATGAGGGGCCAAGCGGGGCTCCGGCGTCGAGGGGAGCCTCCCCGCGACACGGCGCGTCAGGCGAACATGCCGGGCCGGTAGTGATACCCGTTGTCCGCATGGGGGCAGAGCTGCCAGAAGGCGACCGCGCTCGCGGCCGCGACGTTCAGCGAGTCGACGCCGTTCGCCATGGGGATGCGGACGCATACGTCGGCGCCCTCGATGGTCGACGCCGCAAGACCGGAGCCCTCGGTTCCCATGAAGATCGCCATGCGCCCGATCCGATGGAGGCTCGGGTCGTCGAGCGATACGGAGTCGTCGGACAGGGCCATCGCGATGCTCGTGAACCCCTCGTCGCGCAGGGTGGCGAGTCCGTCTGCGGGCCAATGGCGCGCGTCGCTGCCGATACGGCACCAGGGGACCTGGAACACCGTGCCCATGCTCACGCGGACCGCGCGGCGGTACAGCGGGTCGCAGCACGTGGGGCTCACCAGCACGCCGTCGACGTTCAGGGCCGCGGCGCTGCGGAAGATCGCCCCGACGTTGGTGTGGTCGACGATGCCCTCGAGCACGCAGACGCGCACCGGGCGGTCGCCGGCGCGCTCCACGAGACGCTTCAGGAACGCCCCGGCCTCGGGCATGGGCGGACGGCGAAACGCCGCGAGCGCGCCGCGCGTCACCGTGAAGCCCGTCAGCCGCTCCATGAGCTCCATGGGCGCGACGAAGACGGGGACGTCCTCCCCCGCGCGCTCCGCGGCGACGCGTTCGAGCAGCGGCATGAGCTGGTCGAGCCAGCGCTCCCCCAAAAGGAAGCTCACCGGAGCGAGCCCGGCCTCCACAGCGCGCTCGATCACCTTGGCGCTCTCGGCGATGAAGATGCCGCGCTCGGGCTCGAGGACCGATCTCAGCTCGCGCTCCGTGAGGCGCGTGTAGGCGTCCAGCCGCGCATCGGACAGGTCGCCGATCCGGATGAACTGCGGTCGATTCCCCATCGGCTTCCCTACCTGCGCGGCACGATCTCGAGCCAGAACCCGTCCGGGTCGGCGATGAAGTAGATGCCCATCTTGGGGTTCTCGTGCACGATGCAGCCCATGCGCTCGTGGAGCTCGTGGGCGGCCTCGATGTCCGGGGTCTCGAACGCGAGGTGGATGTCGCGCGCGCCCATGTCGTAGGGCTCCGTGCGCCCGTCGTTCCAGGTGAGCTCGAGCTGGTGGCCCGCCTCCCCGTTGCCGAGGAACACGATCTTCCAGGAGCCGTCCTCCGGGGCGACCTCGCGCTGCACGGTGAGGCCGAGCGCCTCCTCGTAGAACGCGAGGGAGCGGTCGAGGTCGAGCACGTGGATCTCGGTGTGGATCATCTTGAACGCCATGGCGCCCTCCTAGTTCCGCTTGCGTCCGAGCAGGTGACGCCCGGTGTTCTTGAGCTTGTCGACGATCGTCGGGTCCGGGTGCGCGGCGTTCCAGGCGTCGCGCGCGGCGCGCTTGCCGTACTCGGCGATGAGCGGGTCGCCGTAATCCGCGACGAGCCGGCGGTACCACGACACCATGTCGGCGACGTCCTCTTCGTTGGGCCGGCCCTTGTTCATGCCGCCCATGAGCTTGTAGGGGCCCCAGGTGTCGAAACCCGGGCACCCGTGCCCCGCCAGGAAGTTCGCCCGGGTGGCGCGGCAGATGCCGTCCACGTCCTTGCCGTACCACTTGCTCGCGCCGCCGTAGGTGAGCAGGCTGAAGACGAAGTCCCCGTCGCGCAGGGACGCCTGCAGCACGCGGGCGAGGTCGCGGTCGATCTCCCCGTGGTAGATGCCGCTGGCGACGCCAACGAGGTGGTAGCCGGACAGGTCGACCTTCTCGCCCTTGCCCAGGGTGGCGACATCGACGGTGTCGACGTCTTCGGGGAAGGCGGCAGCTATGGCCTCGACCACCTTGCGCGTGTTGCCGTGGTGGCGGGAGCGGTACATGATCATCGTGCGCACGTGCGGGACCTCGACGGGCTCCTCGGCGGCCGCAGCCTCCTCGTCGGCGTCTCCGGTGCCGGCGCGGCGGTAGGTGACGAAGCGGTACTCGATCCCGTGGTCCTCCTCGTCAGCCGCGATGCGCGCGGTATCGGATTCGGACGCGATTTCCCATCCGTCGTCCTCGTCGAGGTTCGGGAAATAGGTGTCCGCCAGGCGGAGGCAGTGGTTCTTGGTCACGACGGCGCGGGCGCAGTGCGGCAGGAAGGCGCGGTAGACCTGCTCGCCGCCGATGACCCAGGCCTCGGGCTCGCCCGCCACGGCGTCGAGCGCCTCCTCGACGGAGCGCACGACCTCGGCGCCCTCGCACGAGAACCCCTCGTCGCGCGTGAGCACGATGTTCCTGCGGTTCTTGAGAGGCCGGCCGCCGGGGAGGCTCTCGAGGGTCCTGCGCCCCATGATGACGGGGTGGCCGGTCGTGAGCTCGACGAAATGGCGCATATCCGCGCGGTTGGAGACGATCATGCCTCCCTCGTACCCGATGCCCCAGTCGTCGCTCACCGCGACGATGGCAGATAGCTTGCAGGTCATGGGATGCTCCTTCGGTGGTTTGCGGATACGGGTCGCCAGCCGGCGAGGCGCCGGAGGCGCGCTAGACGGCGATGGGGATGTTCCTGATCTGGGGTCCGTGCTCGTAGCCCTCGACGATGAGGTCGTCGGTGGTGAAGGCGTAGAAATCGGTCACCTCGGGGTTCAGGCGCACGCGCGGGGCCGGGTACTGGGGCCGGGAGATGAGCTCGCGGACGATGTCCACGTGACGGTCGTAGATGTGCGCGTCGACGATCACGTGGAGCAGCTCGCCGGCGACCATGCCCGAGACCTGCGCCACCATCATGAGCAGGATCGCGTACTGGCACACGTTCCAGTTGTTGGCGGCGAGGATGTCCTGGCTGCGCTGCATGAGCACCATGTTCAGGACCGGCTTGTCGCAACCCGGCTCGCGCGTCACGTTGTAGGTGACGCTGTAGGCGCACGGGTACAGGTTCATCTCGGAGAGGTCCGCGAAGGTGTACATGTTCGTCATGATGCGCCGGGAATACGGCGTGTGGGCGAGGTCGTACAGGACGCGGTCCATTTGGTCGAAATCGCCCTCGGGGTAATGCGACTTCTGGGCGATCTGGTAGCCGTACGCCTTCCCGATCGAGCCCGTCTCGTCGGCCCACTCGTCCCAGATATGTGAGTTGAGGTCGTGGATGTTGTTGGACTTGCGCTGGTAGATCCACAGGATCTCGTCCATCGAGGACTTGAGCGCCGTGCGGCGCAGGGTGAGCGCGGGGAACTCCTCGCGCAGGTCGTACCGGTTGGTGACCCCGAACGACTTGATGGTGTAGGCGGGGGTGCCGTCCTCCCAGTGCGGGCGGACGCGCTCGCCTTCCGTGGTGGTGCCATGGTCCAGGATGCCCTGGCACATGGAGACGAACAGCTCGTCGGCTTTGCTCATGCGCGCTCCCTCTCGAAACGGTCCACGGCACACCATTGTACGGCAGGCCGGACGGGGGGCGCGGATTCCACCATAAATCAGCGACCGGACGGCCGCGGGCGGGGCCCGCGCCGCGGGCGGAAGGGCGTCCCGCCCGCGGCGCGCCGTTAGAGCTCTACGAGGTCGACAACCGCGACACCGCGGACCCTCGCGAGTTCCTCACCGAGGTGCAGCTGCGCGTCGAGGCGCCCGCGGGCTGAGCCGCCCTCGAGACAAGGGCTACTTGCGACGCATCTGGCGCTCCATCTCGCGGAGCATGTCCATCTCGGAGCCGCCGCCGGAGCCGCCGAAGGGGTTCGCCCCGCCGAAGGGGTTGGCGCCCATGGAGCCCATGCCGGGGATGCCGGGCATGCGCATCTTCTTGCCGCGCTTGCCCTTCTTGCCCTTCTTGCCGCCGCCCGCCTGCTCGGCCATGGCGCGCATGCGGCCCATCATCTTGTTCATCTCGCCCCACTGCTTCATGAGCTGGTTGACGTCTGCGGGCGTGGTGCCGGACCCGCGGGCGATGCGGGCGCGGCGCTGGCCGTTGATGATGGAGGGCTTCACCCGCTCCTCCGCCGTCATCGACATGATCATCGCCTCGTTCTTGGCGAAGATCGACTCATCCAGGTTGCCGCCCATCTGGTTGAGCATCTTCTGCCCGCCGGGGAGCATGCCGAGGATCGACTTCATGCCGCCCATCTTCTTGACGGCGCGCATCTGCTCGAGCATGTCGTTCATCGTGAAGCCCTCGCGCAGCATGCGCTCGGCCGCCTCCGCCTGCTCGGCGTCGGCCATCTCCTGGGCCTTCTCGATGATGCCCACCACGTCGCCCATGCCGAGGATGCGCTTGGCCATGCGGTCGGGGTGGAAGGGCTCGAGCGAGTCGGGCTTCTCGCCCACCGAGACGAACTTGATCGGCTTGCCGGTCACGGCGCGCACGGACAGCGCCCCGCCGCCGCGGGCGTCGCCGTCGAGCTTGGAGATGATGACGCCGTCGAAGTCGGTGCGCTCGGCGAAGGTCGAGACCACGTTGACGATATCCTGGCCGGTCATGGCGTCGACCACCATGAGGACCTGGTCGGGCTTGACCGCGCGCTTGATGTCGACGGCCTCCTGCATCATCTGCTCGTCGATCTGCAGGCGGCCGGCGGTGTCGACGATCACCACGTCGCGCAGGCGGTCGACGGCCTCGCGGACGGCCCCCTGGGCGATCTCGACGGGGTGGGCGCCGTCGCCGCGGAACACCGGCACGCCGATCTCGCCGCCGAGCGTGGCGAGCTGGTCGGCGGCGGCGGGGCGGTAGACGTCGCAGGCGGCGAGCAGCGGGCTCCTCCCCTGCTTCTTCAGCAGGTAGGCGAGCTTCACCGCGGCCGTGGTCTTACCCGAACCCTGCAGGCCCACGAGCATGATCACGTTGGGGATGCGGCTCGAGAACACGAGCTTGCTCTCGGTCGAGCCGAGCAGCTCGGTGAGCTCGTCGAGCACGATCTTCACGACGTTCTGCGCCGGGGTGAGCGAGTCCATGACCTCGGAGGTCAGGCAGCGCTCCTTGGTGCTTGCCACGAAGTCCTTGACGACCTTGAAGTTGACGTCGGCCTCGAGCAGGGCCATGCGGATGTCGCGCATGGCGCTCGTGATGTCGGCCTCGGTGAGCTTGCCCTTGCCGCGCAGGCGGTCGAAGGTGTCGTTCAGGCGGTCGGAAAGCGAGTTGAACACGGGAGTCTCCCCTTTCGGTATCTATCGGCGCATCCGCGCGCGTCGTTGCGGCCGGTGCGGCCGCGGCCCCGGACAGGCCTGCGGGGCGGCCGCACGGGCCTCCGGGGACGGGGCCGCGGGGCGCCCCGTCAGTCGTCGCAGCCGACGAGCGCCCGGCAGAAGGCGCGGGCGTCGAACCGCTGCAGGTCCTCGACCTGCTCGCCCACGCCGATGCGCAGGATCGGAAGCTTGAGGCGCGAGGCGACCGCCATGGCGATGCCGCCCTTCGCGGTGCCGTCGAGCTTGGTCATGATGACGCCGTCGAGCCCCAGCGCCTCGTTGAACTCGATGGCCTGGTTGAGCCCGTTCTGGCCCGTGGCGGCGTCGATGACGAGGACCACGTGGACGGGCATGGGGCCGCCCGCGCACTTCGACGCGCGCTTGCGGGTCACGTTCACGACCTTGGCGAGCTCGCGCATGAGGTCGGCGGAGGTGTGCAGGCGCCCCGCGGTGTCGATGAGGACGAGGTCGGCTCCCTCGCGGTCGGCGACGTCGAGCACGTCGTAGCACACGCTCGCGGGGTCTGCGCCGCGCTCGCGCTTGACCACGGGCACCCCGGCGCGCTCGCCCCAGACGTCGAGCTGCTCGATGGCGGCGGCGCGGAAGGTGTCGGCGCTGCCGATGACGCAGCGCTTCCCCTCGCGCGCGGCGGCGCTGGCGATCTTGCCGACCGTGGTCGTCTTGCCCGCGCCGTTGATCCCCACGAACAGGACGACGGAGGGGGTGTCCGAGAAGGGGTCGGCCGACGGGGCGGTGAAGGTCTCCTCGAGCCGCTCGGCGAGCGCCTCGCGGAGCTGCCGCGCGGTCTTGAGGTTGTTCTTTGCCGCGAGGTCGCGCAGGTCGTCGCTGACCGACATCGCGATATCGGCGCCCATGTCGCCCATGACGAGGGTGTCCTCGAGATCCTCCCAGAAGCTCTCGTCGACCTCGCCGCCGAAGTAGAAGATCTCGTTCAGGGCCTCGCGGCTGCGCTTGAGACCGCGGGAGAGACTGTCGAATAGACCCATTAGTTGTTCACGACCTTTCCTGTTGCGCGATCGAGCCGCTGGCTCACGACGCGGGAGACGCCGTCGGCCTGCATGGAGACCCCGTAGAGGACGTCGGCGTCCTCCATGGTGCGGCGCTGGTGGGAGATGACGATCAGCTGGGTGGTTCGGCGCAGGTAGTCGATGGCGCCGATGAGCTTGCCGAGGTTGGAGTCATCGAGGGCCGCCTCGACCTCGTCGAGCACGTAGAACGGGACGGTGCGCGTGCGGTAGACCGCGAACAGCAGCGCGAGCGCCGTCAGGCTCTTCTCGCCGCCGCTCATGAGCGTCATCTTGGCGATGCGCTTGCCGCGCGGCTGCGCCACGACCTCGATGCCGGTCTCCGAGGGGTGCTCGGGATCGGTCATCTCCAGGTGCGCCTGGCCGCCGGGGAAGAGCATGCCGAAGACCTCGCGGAAGTTCGCATCCACCTTCTCGAAGGTGGCGAGGAACTGCCGGCGCATCTTGCGGTCGATGGCGGCGGTGATCTTGGTGAGCGCCGAGCGGGCCGCCTCGAGGTCGGAGAGCTGCGCGGCGATGTAGTCGGCGCGCGTGCGCAGCCGCTCGTACTCCTCGAAGGCGACCTGGTTGACGGGCCCCAGGTTGTTGATCTGCCGCGCGAGGTCGGCGAGCTCGCGCTCCGCCGCGGCGCGGTCGTCGGGGGCGGGAAGGGCGAGCGCCTCCTCGAGCACCGTCGTCCCGTCCGCCGTGATGGCGCCGATCGCGTTCTCGACCTGGACCTCCAGGCGGCCGCGCTCGACCTTCAGGTCGGAGAGGGCGGCCGTGGCGGCGTCGACCTCGGCCTTGGCGGCATCGACCTCGGCGCGGGCGGCCGCGATGGTCTTCTTGAGCGACGCGGAGTCCGCCTCCTCGATCGAGGCCTGGTCGCGCAGGCGCGCGGCCCAGTCCATGGCCCGCTCGGAGAGGGCGAGGTAGCGGTCGTGGAGCGGATCGACGCGCAGGCGCAGGACCTCGAGCGAACGGGAGGCCTGCCGCGTCGCGCGGATGCGGCGGTCGATCCCCTCGAGCCGACGGGCGAGCTCAGGGGCGCGCGCCTCGAGGCTGCGCTGGCGCTCCGCCGCCTGGGCGGCGCGGACCTTGGCGTCGGCGAGCTTGCCGGAGGCCTCGGAGTCCTCCCTCCGGAGGCGCTCGATGTCGTCGGACGCGTCCTCGATACGGCGGGAGAGCTCCTCGGCGCGGACCCGCGCCCCGTCGCGCTCGGCGGCCAGCTGCTCGAGGCGCGGCCGCACCTCCTCGACGGCCGCGGCAGCCTGGGCGCGCCGGCGCTCGATCTGCGCCTGCTCCGCGAGGGACTGCGAGAGCCCCTGCTCGAGACGGCCGATCTCCGCCAGCAGGGAGCGCCGCTCGCCCTCGAGGCGCGCGATCTCGCCCGCGACGTCCCCGTCCGCGGAGCGCGCCTGCGCGAGCGCCGCGGTGGCCTCGGTGACGAGCTCGGAGGCGTGCGCGAGCACGGCGGCGAGCTCGGGCTCGG